>JAGREJ010000211.1:0-2057 GCA_020446595.1 Novosphingobium sp.
CAGCTTTGGTTAGAGCGCCGGCCTGTCACGCCGGAGGTCGCGGGTTCGAGTCCCGTCGCTCCCGTCTTATGGTCCCTAGCTGAGCTCAGCTTTGGTTAGAGCGCCGGCCTGTCACGCCGGAGGTCGCGGGTTCAAGTCCCGTCACTCGCGCCATTTTCTTTATGGCTTGGTCTGCTTCACAGACAATCAGATAGGCGTGCGACGCTTCAATCCTTCGGCGTCGGCACGAAGGGAATGTTCGCGCCGGGGATCCTTCCCCGCACGTCCGCAGTGAAGGGCTGACCGTAATTGCTGTGGTCATTTTCCTTTGCGAGCCCGTCCGAGGTGGCGAAGCCCAGCGCGACATGCTCCCCGGTCGCGTCCTTTGCGAAAATGAGCCCACCAGAGGACCCCTTGTTGGTGTCGCAATCGAGCAGAAACCAGGTGTCGTCGCTGGCCCGGCGATCTTTTCGAACGGCGCATCCGGGCGAGATTACGCGCGCGTCGGGGTCGATCCCTTTCACCTTGTCATGATAGGCGATCAGGAAGCTATCAGGCTCCTCCACAAGTTCATCCATCGACGCCTGCCGGACTGTGAGGGCCCTGGCCGACGCCGCATCGACACCGGCGCCCGACAGGGTGAGGACGGCCCAGTCCTCCCGGTCTGCCTTGTAATCGATATAGGCTTCGGGCGGTTGCGCCCGCTGTGCAGAGGCAATGGCAAAACGCTTGTAAGCATAGCCATCAGCGAATTTCCCGCCGTGCGGCGCGTAGATGCGAAATTCGCAGTGTTCGACCGGGAAGATGTGAGGCTCGCTCCTGCGGCTAGCCGGTTTGACCCCGAAGTGGCCGTTGGTGAAGACCGTCTTCTGGTCGCCGACCAGGGTGCCGGTCGTCCAATAGTCGAGATCGGGATCGGTCGGATCGTCGCAATGGACCTTGCCGACGCCTGCAAATCGTTCCTCTTCGGCGTGGCTCAGATAGGAGCGGTCGTCCTTGCCGATGACATGGGCCTGCAGAGTGGCCGACTGGCCGATCAGAGCGAACAGCGACGCCAGACAGGCAAACGCCCTGTGCATGTCAGCTCTTCTCGGCTTTGTCCGGTGGGCTCCAGCGTCCCGTTTCCATCCAGATCAGGAAACGTCGCAAGGGCAGCAGCCACAGCACCCCGAACAGGAGGTAGACCGGCGCCTGAAATGCCGCGTGCCAATCGGCGATCAGCGGCGGCAGCCAGGTCGCGACCGCCACGCCGTAAAGCGTCAAGCCTGCAACCAGCGCCAGCACGCCTACGGGAATGCGCCATGTCGGTTGATCGCGCATCAGGGCTGCACCTCGATAACGCGGGTGGGAGTGACGATCATGGCAAGCCTTCGGTCGTGTGGTTCATGGGGCAGAAATTCAACCTCCTGACAGTCCCATGCAAGACCAATGGCGGGCACATCGGGATGGGCCTCCAGCCAGCGGTCGTAGTGCCCGCCACCTTGGCCGAGACGGTCGCCTGCCGCCGTGAAACCCACAAGCGGAACGAAGAGAACATCGGGTGATGCCGGTTCGCTTGCTTCTGCTGGCTGCAACAGGCCGAACGGCCCCATTTCCAGCTCTTCGTCGTCATACGGGTTGCGCCAGAGCGCGAATTGCATGTCCGCGTCACGATCCCCAAATCGCGGCAGGGCAAGCGCATGGCCGTTTTCGTGAAACCACTTGGCATAGCCCAGTGTTGGCGCCTCGGCCCCAGTGGCATGATAGAGCCCCACGTTCGCGCCAGCGGGCACGAACCCGGCGACCGGGGCCGGGGGACGGCTGAACACCAGCGCACGCACCGCATAGGGCAGGGCAGCGACATTCTCGCGACGCCTTTCGCGCAATTCGCCGCGTATGGCCTGTTTGTCGAGAAGGGGTGGCGGGTCCACCATGGGTCGGTTTCCTAGAAATCCTCTGACGCCTTCACGTCAGGTGGGCGCCATATATGCCGGGCCAGGGCCAGACTAGGGACAGCTCCCATGGATTGCTTATAGCCTCAGGGATGTTCGAACGGCTCGTGCCGGGCAGATCCCGCCGCAGCGATACTTAGGTGCTCG
>JAGREJ010000211.1:2098-3095 GCA_020446595.1 Novosphingobium sp.
TCCAGCCTCGCGGAGAGTTCGGGCGTGACAGCGGGCGCTGCCTTCGACGCATTGCCTGCCTCGTGGAGTTCGTCGGCGAGGACCAGCGCCGCATAGAGCAGCATGCGAACCTCGTTCTGTCCGGCGCTGTCTCCCAGCGCGTGCACCCTTTCATCGATTACCCCGCCGAGACTGGCAATATGCGCTTCCTCGCCATCGGCGCAGGCCACCGAGAAGCTGCGTCCGCCGATCGAGAGCACGACGTTGCTCATTCGCTGGCCCTGGCGATCAGCGCATCGACATCCCTGAGCGCATCGGCGACCGATGCCTTGAGCCGTTCGTGCCGTCCGGAAAGGTCGCGCAGGTTCGCCTCACCGCGCGTGCTGGCCCGCTCGATACGGGCGAGCGCGGAGTCGATACGATCGATCAGCTCTTCGACCGGACGCTCTTCCATGGCTAATGGCTAACCTGAAACCGCACAAATGCAAACTCTTGGTGCCGAATGTTGTGAACAAGTCTCGGGCCTATGCATGTTTCGCGGGAGATGTGGGGCAGGGGCGAACTTGACCTTGCGCGCCTGCTCCCTAAAGGAACCCCCAAGTCCGACTCGTCCCATTTCCGCCGTTTTCCCGGAGCCCAGCCCGATGACCGTCGATCCCGCCCGCCTCGCGCCCATGGCCAATGCCATCCGCGCGCTTTCGATGGATGCGGTGCAGGCGGCCAACAGCGGGCACCCCGGCATGCCGATGGGCATGGCCGACGTGGCGACGATGTTGTTCGCGAAATTCCTCAAGTTCGATCCGGCTCGGCCCGATTGGGCGGACCGTGACCGCTTCGTGCTTTCGGCCGGCCACGGTTCGATGCTGATCTATTCGTTGCTGCATCTCACCGGCTACGCGCGGCCGACGATGGAGGACATCCGCAATTTCCGCCAGCTTGGCAGCCCTTGCGCCGGACACCCGGAAAACTTCCTGCTCGAAGGCGTCGAGTGCACGACAGGCCCGCTCGGACAGGGGCT
>JAGREJ010000211.1:3183-8337 GCA_020446595.1 Novosphingobium sp.
ACGGCTGCCTGATGGAAGGCGTGAACCACGAGGCGATCGGTCTGGCCGGACACCTCAAGCTCGGCCACCTCAACGTGCTGTGGGACGACAACCGCATCACCATCGATGGCGGCACCGACCTTTCCACGAGCGAGGATATTGCCGCCCGCTATCGCGCTGCCGGATGGCATACGCTGTCGTGCGATGGGCACGACTTTGCCGACATCGAGCGTGCGCTGGCCGAAGCCGCCGCGTCGCCGCTGCCGACGCTGGTCGCCTGCCGCACGGTGATTGGCAAGGGCGCGCCCAACAAGCAGGGTAGTCATGACGTCCACGGCGCGCCGCTGGGCGACGACGAAATCGCGGCTACGCGCGATGCGATCGGCTGGACCTCGCCGCCCTTCGAAGTTCCCGACGACATTCTGGCCGACTGGCGCTCTCTGGCTCATCGCGGCGAGGCCGAACATGTCGCCTGGACCGCACGGCTGAACAACAGCCCGGCGAAGGCCGAGTTCGAACGGCGCATGTCCGGCGATCTCCCGGCAGGCGATGAGGCTGGCAAGGTTTTCGCGTCGTGGCTTGGCGAAAGCCAGACGGTCGCCACCCGCAAGGCGTCTGAAATGTGCCTCAACGTGCTGGCTCAGCATGTTCCCGACCTGATCGGTGGGTCTGCGGACCTTACCGGATCGAACAATACCAAGGCGAAGTCGCAGGAGGCCTTTGCGCCCGGCAATTACGGCGGCAGTTACGTCTATTACGGCATTCGCGAATTCGGCATGGCCGCCGCGATGAACGGCATGGCGCTGCACGGCGGCGTCATCCCCTATGGCGGTACCTTCCTGATCTTCTCCGACTATTGCCGCAATGCGATCCGCCTTTCCGCGCTCCAGAAGACGCGCGTGATCTACGTGATGACGCACGATTCCATCGGCCTTGGCGAAGACGGCCCGACCCACCAGCCGATCGAGCAGGTGATGTCGCTACGGCTGATTCCGAACCTCAATGTGTTCCGCCCCGCTGACATCATCGAGACGGCGGAATGCTGGAATCTCGCGCTTTCGACGCCGGAAACGCCTTCGGTGCTGTGCCTGTCGCGTCAGAACCTCAAGCAGGTGCGCGATAGCGGCGAGATGCTGAGCGGCAAGGGCGCATACCGCCTCAAGGCCGCCGGTGCAGACCGCAAGGTCGTGATCGTGGCGACCGGTTCGGAAGTCGAGGTTGCCTTGGCCTGCGCCGACGCCCTCGAAGCGCAGGGGATCGGCTCCGACGTCGTCTCGATGCCGTGCATGGAACTGTTCGAGGCGCAGGACGCGGCCTACAAGGCCGACCTGCTGCCCGCCGATGCGCTCAAGGTCTCGATCGAGGCAGGCGCGAGCCTGGGCTGGGAGCGCCATGTCGGCAGTGACGGCCTCGTGATCGGGATCGACCGCTTCGGCGCTTCGGCCCCGGCCAAGCTGCTATTCGAGAAATTCGGCTTCACCGCCGATGCTATCGTTCCACAAATAATACAGAAAATCAAAAACTAAGCAGGAGTTTCTTCACATGGCGACCAGGGTTGCAATCAACGGATTCGGACGCATCGGACGGCTTGTCGCGCGCGCCATCATGGAACGGCCCGATTGCGGCCTCGATCTGGTGACGATCAACGACCTGTCGGACACCAAGTCCAATGCGCTGCTGTTCGGCTTCGATTCCACCCATGGCCGCTACCCCGGCACGGTCGAAGTCGATGGCAATGACCTTGTCGTCGATGGCAAGCACATCAAGGTGACCGCCGAGCGTGAACCCGGCAAGCTGCCGCACAAGGACAACGGCGTCGATATCGTGCTCGAATGCACGGGCTTCTTCCAGGACAAGGACAAGGCCTCGCCGCACCTCGACGCGGGCGCCAAGCGCATTCTGATCTCGGCTCCGGCGACCGGCGTCGACAACACGATCGTCTACGGCGTCAATCACGAGACGCTGACCGCCGATCACATGGTCGTCTCCAACGCGAGCTGCACCACCAACTGCCTCGCCCCGATGGCCAAGGTTTGCCACGACACGGTCGGCATCGAGCGCGGTTTCATGACCACGATCCACAGCTACACCAACGACCAGAAGATGCTCGACCAGATCCATTCGGACCTGCGGCGCGCGCGTGGCGGTGCGCAGAACATGATCCCGACCACCACCGGCGCTGCCCGCGCGGTCGGTCTCGTGCTGCCCGAACTCAACGGCAAGCTCGACGGTTCGTCGGTTCGTGTGCCGACCCCGAACGTCAGCCTTGTCGACCTGGTGTTCACGCCTGGCCGCGACACCAGCAAGGACGAGATTAACGCCGCGCTCAAGGCTGCGTCGGAAGGCCCGATGAAGGGCATCCTCGCCTATACCGACCAGCCTCTGGTTTCCTCGGACTTCAATCACTATCCGGCCAGCTCGACCATCGACAGCCTTGAAACCACGGTGATGGAAGGCAAGCTGGTCCGCGTCGTTTCGTGGTATGACAACGAGTGGGGCTTCTCCAATCGGATGCTCGACACCGCGGGCAAGATGGCGAGCTTCCTGTAAGGATTTGATCTGGCTCTTCCGTTCGGTTCGAGCGAAGTCGAGAACCGGAAGCGCAACGTGTCTCGACTTCGCTCGACACGAACGGTTAGGGAGGGGCGGATGACAGGAAGACTTGCAGGCATTGCTCGGCATGACCGTCCGCGCGGGCTCATCGAGGAAGTGGGCCAGGTTCGCGTGACTGCCGCCGAAGGGGTCGAAGGCAATTGCCGGGGCAAACCGGTGAATGGCAAGCAGCCGCTCCGGCAGATTTCGCTTATCGAGGCGGAAAGCTGGCAGGCGGCGATGGCCGAGCTTGCCCAGGCCGGGATCGACCCGCTGCCATGGTCGGTGCGGCGCGCCAACCTGCTTGTCGAAGGCGTGCGGCTACCACGAGAGGCGGGCAAGGTCATTACCATCGGCGAAAGCCTGCGGATCGAGACCACCATGGAATGCGACCCGTGCCAGCGCATGGAGGAAGTGCAGCCTGGTCTGATGGCCGCGCTCGCGCCCGACTGGCGCGGCGGCGTGCTTGGCCGGGTGCTGTCCGACGGCGAAATTGCCGTGGGTGACGAAGTGAGGATTGAGGAATGAGCGCGTTTCGTAAGCTTGACGATCTGGGGGACGTGAGCGGCAAGGTCGCGCTGGTGCGCGTCGATCTCAATCTGCCGATGCGCGATGGCGACGTCACCGACGATACGCGCATCCGCGCCGCCGCGCCGACGATCCGCGATCTGACGGAAAAGGGCGCAAAAGTGCTGCTGCTCGCCCATTTCGGGCGGCCCAAGGGCGAACGGAGCTCGACCATGTCGCTGTCGATGGTCGTCGGCGCGGTCGAAGAGGTGATCGGCAAGGAAGTGATGTTCGTGCCGGAAATCGCCGGCGACGTTGTCGCGCAAGCGGTCGGCATCCTGCGGCCCGGTGACGTGGCGATCCTCGAAAACAGCCGTTTCTGGAAAGGCGAGGAAAAGAACGATCCCGAATTCGCCAAGGCCATCGCGGCAAATGGCGATTTCTATGTCAACGACGCCTTTTCTGCCGCCCACCGCGCCCATGCGACGACCGAAGGACTGGCGCGGCTGCTGCCCGCCTATGCTGGCCGGTCGATGCAGGCCGAGCTCGAAGCACTCGACAAGGCGCTCGGCAATCCCGAAAAGCCGGTCGCGGCGATTGTCGGCGGGGCCAAGGTTTCCTCCAAGCTCGATGTGCTCAAACACCTCGTCGGCCAAGTCGATCACCTGATCATCGGTGGCGGCATGGCCAACACGTTTCTGGCGGCCAAGGGTGTCGATGTTGGCAAGTCGCTGTGCGAGCATGACCTGACCGGCACCGCGAACGAGATTCTCGATGCCGCCGACAAGTCGGGTTGCACGGTCCATCTGCCCTATGACGTCGTGGTGGCGAAGGAGTTCGCCGCTAATCCATCGTCGCTGCGCACCTGCAACGTTCACGAAGTAGCCGCCGACGAGATGATTCTCGACGTCGGGCCGCAAGCGGTGGAGGCATTGGGTGACGTGCTCAAGACCTGCCGAACCTTGGTGTGGAACGGGCCGATGGGCGCTTTCGAAACCGAACCATTTGATATGGCTACCGTGGCGCTGGCGCGGACCGCGGCGGCGCTTTCCAAGGAAGGCACGCTGACCTCGGTTGCCGGCGGAGGTGACACGGTCGCGGCCCTGAATCACGCAGGGGTTGCGGAAGATTTCAGCTATATTTCAACGGCTGGTGGCGCTTTCCTCGAATGGATGGAAGGCCGTGAACTGCCGGGCGTTGCAGCACTGGCGAAGTAACGCGGCAAGGCGATGCTGACTATCGTCGCTCTGGATCATGTCGTTTTCCGGGTGCGGGATGTGCCGACTATGCTGCGCTTCTACGACGAGGTGCTCGGCGCGAAACTGGAACGCACGCTCGACGAATACGGGTTGTACCAGTTGCGCATTGGCAATGCCCTGATCGATCTGGTCGACGTGAACGGCAAGCTTGGCCGCGAGGGCGGCGCGCCACCCGGCAAGGACGGTCGAAATGTCGATCATGTCTGCCTGCAGGTTCTGCCGTGGGACGGCGAAGCGATCCTCATGCATCTTGCCGCGCACCGTATTGCCGACGCCCGCATATCCACGCGCTACGGCGCGCAGGGCTTCGGACCGAGCGTCTACATCGCCGACCCGGAGGGCAATACGATTGAGCTGAAAGGCCCGCCGGACCAACCTCAGCCTTCCGGTTGACGATGAACTTGGTTAGCGCGGTTGCCCCAGCCCGGACGCCCCGCTAAGCAGCCCCGCAAAAGCCCCTATTACGAGGACGAACAGCCATGAACACTTCCGAGATGTCCGCCAAGATCGCCCAGGGTAACGGCTTCATCGCCGCGCTTGACCAGAGCGGCGGTTCGACCCCCAAGGCGCTGCGCGGTTATGGCATCGAGGATAGTGAATGGTCGGGCGACGACGAGATGTTCGCCAAGGTCCACGAGATGCGCAGCCGCATCATTACATCGCCCAGCTTTTCCAGTGGCAAGGTGATCGGCGCGATCCTGTTCGAAAAGACCATGGATGGCCAGGTCGATGGCAAGCCGACTCCCTCGGCGCTGATCGATCGCGGCGTGGTGCCCTTCATCAAGATCGACAAGGGTCTGGAGGACGAGGCCGACGG
>JAGREJ010000212.1:0-5113 GCA_020446595.1 Novosphingobium sp.
GCGCGTAGAACTTGCCGGGGTGGACGCGGCTGGGAACGAGGTAGTCGCGCGCACCTTCGGGCGAACTCGCGGTCAGGATCGGGGTCTGGATTTCCATGAAGCCCTGATCGGTCATCCGGCGGCGCAGCGAGGAAATCACCTTGCTCCTCAGCACCATATTGGCGTGAACGCCCTCGCGACGCAGGTCGAGGAAGCGGTATTTGAGGCGGATGTCCTCGGGATAGTCCTGCTCGCCCGCGACGGGCATCGGCAGCTCGTCCGCCTTCGACTGGACCGTGGCGGAACGCGCGAAAACCTCGATCTCGCCGGTGGAAAGGTTGGGGTTCACGGTCGATGCGGAGCGCGCCTTCACTTCGCCGTCGATGGTGACGACGCTCTCGACCCGCAGCGAATCGAGCAATGCCAGCGCCGGGCTATCCTCGTCGGCAACGATCTGGGTAATGCCATAGTGGTCGCGCAGATCGACGAACAGAACGCCGCCATGATCGCGCTTGCGGTGAATCCAGCCGGAAAGGCGGACGCTCTGGCCCACCTCGCTGGCGGAAAGGGCGCCGCAATGGTGGCTGCGATAGGGATGGGTCATGGCAAATTCACCAGTAATCTTCGACTGCATTTTCGGGATCGCGTGCCCCTAGGGCCTGCGCGGTCCGCGCACAAGCCTCGCGGCAGTTTTGAAACCGTAACCGCTGGTCAACCATTATCGGTTATCCCGTCCGGTGCAGCGACGTACCGGAGTCAGGCTTTTGCCCGAGGAAATCATCATCGACGGGCTGGAGGAACACGCGTTCCGCCGTTCGATCGAGACAATGTTGAGAAATGGCCGCGCCGACGAAGCGGTGGAGCGGCTGAAGAAGCTGCTGCCCGAATGCGCCGGCGAGGGCAAGACACTGCCCGGTCGCCTGCTCGACATCGGCCCGGAACAGATCAATCTTGGCGGATGGGATCAGATCGCGGCCAAGGTGAACGAATACTCGCGCCCCTCGACCCCGATCACGGCTATCGGCATCGGCATCAGCGATCCCGCCGATGAGGGCCTCAGGCCCGACGCCGACGGCAACCTCAAGCCGCCGCTCGCCACCAGCTTCTATTCCGACGCGACGTTTCCCTTTTCCGAGACCGACCGCGCCGACCTGCTCGAAGGTTATTCCGCCTTCGGCTGCGAGTGGCAGGGCGACCATGATCGGATCGACGAAACGCTTTCCATCGAGGGAATCGACGATCTTTACGGCGCAATCGCCCGCCTCGAGAACGAGGTCGCGGCAAGCGACGAACCGGACAGCGAGAAGATTCGCGCCGGCGCTATCGGAGCATGTTATCTCGGCGTCATGGTCTGGCAGGCCGCGCGCCGTGCTGTAATCGAACAGGGCCTGCCGCGCCCCATGGCGCTGCTGCTGGTCAATTCCGATGCCTATCCGTTCTTCGACGCGCCGGTGATGACCTGCGACGAATATCTCGATGACGGCGCCTTGCAGGTCGTCGATCATGAAAGCGCGGCCAGTTCGGACGAGGGCGATGCCGAAGAACAGGAAGTTGCCTCACTGGTCGGCATGACCGGGCTTGGAACGCAGCGCGAGAAGAGCAAGAAAATGGCGCTCGTGCTCGATGGCGAGGAAGCCCACAATCCGCTTGGCATGGCTGACGATCTCGTCGCCCAGGCCGCCTTCGAGCCCGAATCAGTCGATATTTCGCAGTTCATGCCCGACACGTCGGAATTCCCGAGCGAATCGGAAAATTCGTATGAACCTGCAGCCGAGCCGACCGCGGACATTTCGGACGACCTGGAATTTCCGGTCGATGGCGCCGATTACAACTCTGCCGAAGACCCGCATGCGCCGGAGCCGGCCCAGGATCCGGACTTCGCGGACCTCGCCGAAGACACGCCCGACGAGCATTTCGCTGTCGAAGATTGGGCCAGACCCGATCCGTTCGAGGAGCTCTCGGGCGAAGCCTATGCCGGGGCCGACCGCTGGCAGCCACCGGACTGGGCAACGGAGCAGGACGAGGACATTGGCGCGCCGACTGCCCCGCCCGAGCCGGACCAGTTCGTGCCCGTCGAGCCCGAGTCTGGATCCGACGTGCCGTTTGAGTCCCGGCCCGCCGAGCAATATGCTCCGGCTCAGCCCGCCAGTCATTCGATCCGCGACAGGATCCGCGCGGCTCCTGTCGATCAGCCGTCCGAAACGGAGGTCGGCAACCTGATTGCCCGCCTGATTGCATGGATTCGCAATTTGCTCACACGCCGTTGAAGTGATCGCGGGTTCGGCGTAACGCCGGTTTCGTATGAAGATTCACCCGCTGATTACCTCCAGCGACAAACTCGCGGCGCTGTGCGAGCGCCTGTCCCGCGCGCAGTTCGTCGCGGTCGATACCGAATTCATGCGCGAGAACACCTACTGGCCCGAGCTTTGCCTGGTCCAGGTCGCCGACGAGAACGAGGCGGCGGCAATCGATCCGCTCGCCGAAGGGCTCGACATGACGCCCCTGCTCGACCTGCTGACCGACAACGAGGACGTGCTCAAGGTCTTCCACGCCGGCGGTCAGGACGTGGAAATCGTGTTCAACGCCACCGGTCGGACACCGCATCCGATCTTCGATACGCAGATCGCGATGATGGCGATCAGCCAGTCCGAGCAGATCGGCTATTCGAATCTGGTCGAGTCATGGCTCGGCAAAACCATCGACAAGGGCGCGCGATTTACCGACTGGTCGCGCAGACCACTCACCGAACGGCAGATCGAATATGCCATCGGCGACGTGACCTATCTGGCTGATGTATTTCCGCGTATCCTGAAGAAGCTGGTCAAGACAGGACGCGGCGAATGGCTCGATGCCGAGATGGAGAAGCTCGCCGATCCGGACAACTATCGGAACGACCCCACCGCCGCATGGATGCGGATCAAGGCTGCGGGCCGTAACCCGGCTATGCTGGGACGGCTGAAGGCGCTGGCCCAGTGGCGCGAGATGGAAGCGCAGGACAAGAACATCCCGCGCGGGCGCATCGTTCGCGATGAGACGCTGGCCGACATCGCCAGTCACCCGCCCAAGGAACAGGCGGACCTCGCCAAGGTGCGCGGTCTGTCGCAGGGTTGGAAAGACAACGAGATCGGCAGGCGGCTGATGGATACTCTTGCCGCTGCCAGACCTCTTGGCGACAACGAGCTGCCGCCGCGCAGTGCACGTGGCGCGCCGCTGGGCAAGGAGGGCGCGCTGGTCGCCGACCTGCTTAAACTGTTGCTGAAAATCCGCGCCCGCGAGATCGACGTTGCCGCCCGGCTTCTGGCCCGGAGCGACGAGCTGGAACAGCTCGCCGCCGGAGTGCGCAAGGGCCTGCCCATGCTGGAGGGCTGGCGCTACGAGCAGTTCGGTCACGACGCGCTCGATCTGGTCGAGGGCAAGCTCGCCTTCGGCGTGGTCGGCGGCAAGCTGAAGATGACACATGTCGACGATGTGGAAGGTGCGGCAGCGAATACTGCCTAACTGCGCGGATCCTTGCCGGTCCTCGTCCACTGGTAGAGTTCCATCACGCTGTAGTCGGGCAAGCCCCGCCGGACCAGCAGGTCGCTCATGCTTCCCACGGGTTCGCGCGGATCGCGATTGGCGACAACGTGCTGCCAGTTTTCCAGAATCGCGTCCGGCGTCAGTTCTCCATCGGGGGCCTGCCACCCTTCGGTTGTCGCGAGGACGACCCGCGCATGCCGACCACCGCCCACCTGAATCGCCTCGCCATTGGAAGGACAACTCGGATGGACGAGCAATGCTGCGAGCGGCGCAATGCTGGCGGGCGTGAATACCTCGTCGATGGCTTGCTGCAGCACCGGATCGGTTACACTGAGCATGCCCGGCTGGAAGGCGGCGGGCATGATGAGATTGACCTTGATGTCCCGCCCGGTGTCCATGCTCAGGTCTTTTGCCAGTCCCTTGGTAAAGCCATAGACCCCGCCCTTGCCGGCTGCGTAGATCCCGGTCCCCGGCAAGCCGAACATCGAGCCCGAGCCGATGTTGAGGATGCGTCCGTACTGCCGTTCCCTGAACACCGGCATTGCCGAACGGATGAGGTTGAGCGTGCCGGTCAGATGCACACCGAGAATTTTCGCGGTCGTGTCCGGATCTGGCAATGTTTCGCCATAGATGGCCGCATTGTTGATTACCGCGTCGATGCGTCCCCACTCGTCCTGCGCGCGCGCCACCAGCGCATCGGTCTGCGCCGGATCGGCAATGTCGCTCGTGTCCTCGATCGCTTCAGCGCCGAGTTCTTCGATCATCGATACGGTCTGCGCTGCACCCTTGATATCATTGACCACTACCCTTGCGCCAAGCCGCGCGAGCAGAAGGGCATATTCGCGGCCCATGCCCTGCGCGGCGCCGGTTATGGCCACCACCGCGCCATCGAATCGAAGGTTCGCCAATTTCGCTCTCCGCTTGTCGTGTTCGTGCGGGCCAGTCCGGATGCATGGCTGCGCAAATTATTTCTCAGGTGCTCGATGACCTGCTAGCCTATAGCGACAACATGACCGTCTACCAGCCTACCCTCAAGCAATTGCAATACCTCGTCGCGCTTCATGAGCACGAGCATTTCGGTCGCGCGGCGGAGGCCTGCTATGTCTCGCAATCGACGCTTTCGGCAGGGCTGCGCGACCTGGAGGCCCTCCTCGGCGTAACCCTTGTCGAGCGCACCAAGCGCGCGGTGCGCTTCACTCCTCTCGGCAATGCCGTGGTCGAACGCGCGCACCGCATCCTGCGCGAGACGGAGGAACTGTCCGACCTCGTCCAGTCCGCCGGGCAGCCGCTTTCCGGCGAAATGCGGATGAGCGTCATTCCCACAATCGCGCCGTTCCTGCTCCCCAAGATGCTTCCGCGGCTGCGGCGCGAGCGCCCTGCCCTCAAGCTGTTCCTGCGTGAGGAAACGAGCGCGCAGGCGATGGAATCGCTGCATCACGGGCGGGCGGACTGCGTGCTGCTTGCCCTGCCCTATCCGACCGGCGAGATCGAAAAGGAGACGATCGAACTCGACGCCTTCTTCGTCGCCTTCCCAAAGGACGATCCTCGCGATCCGCCCGCCGAGATTTCGCCTTCGGTCATAGACGAGAACCGGCTGCTGCTGCTGGAAGACGGG
>JAGREJ010000212.1:5205-5418 GCA_020446595.1 Novosphingobium sp.
CTCGGGTTGACGATGCTGCCCGAAATGGCGCTGGATGCGGGCATCCTCAACGGCACGAATGTCGTTGCAAGACCGCTGAAATCGAACAATGCCAATCGCGAGATCGCGCTGGTCTGGCGCAAGAACAGCCCGCGCGGCGATGAATTCCGCCTGCTGGCGGAGGAACTCAGGACCGGCTAGGCGGGCCTCAAGGGAGAAGACACGAATGGATTA
>JAGREJ010000213.1 GCA_020446595.1 Novosphingobium sp.
GGCAGGACGTGCGCGGTCAGCGAGGCGGGCTTGCCGGGGATCGCCGCGCCGCGCTCGTCGGTAATCAGCGCGACATGATGGCCGCGCCGCTCAAGCTCGCTCGCCAGCGCGAAAGCCGGGATAAGGTGCCCGCCGGTGCCTCCGGCAGCCAGAACGTAATGACGGCTGACCACGGTCATCGTCTGTCTCCACCGCCGAAACGGGCTGTCGCTTCGCCGCCCAGAAACGGATTGCGCCGCGTGATGGCGAGCAGCAGCCCCACGCACAGGCACTGCGCGATGGTGGACGAGCCGCCATAGCTCACGAAGGGCAGGGTCATGCCCTTGGACGGGAACAACTGGAGGTTGACGAGTATGTTGATGAAGGCCTGTCCGCCAAGCTGGCAAAGCAGCCCCGCACCCGCGAGCACGGTGAACAGGTCCTCCTCGTCCAGCAGCCGCACCAGTCCGCGCAGCAGGATCGCGAAATAGATGATGACCAGCGCGGCGCAGCACAGGAGCCCGAATTCCTCGCCGATCACCGAGAAGATATAGTCGGTATGCGCCTCGGGCAGCGAGAACTTGCGGTTGCCCTGCCAGAACCCGGTGCCGGTGAAGCCGCCGTTGAGCAGCGTGCGCTGGGCCAGATAGACCTGATCGAAGGCCGTGCCGCCGCCGAGGAAGGAATCGATCCGGTGGCGGGCGTTGTCGTAGAGCAGATAGGTGGCGGACAGCGCGAAAGCTCCCGCAGCACCGATCGCCGCGATACGCCGCAAGGAAATTCCAGACAGCAGGACCAGCACGAACCAGGTGCCGGCGAACAGCATGGTCGAGCCGAAATCGGGTTGCAGCATCAGCAGCATCGCGACCAGCCCCATCAGCACTACGCTCAGCTCGATGACCGGCAGTTCCGGCTCACGCGCGCGCCATGACAGGATCCAGGCCAGCAGGATCGGGTAGCCAGCCTTGAGCAGCTCGGCTGGCTGAAGCGAAATGCCCAGCCTGATCCAGCGTTTCGCCCCGTTCACTTCGGCGCCGATCACCGGCACCAGCAAGAGCAGGAATATCGACAGGGCCGCGATCAGGATGCCTGCCTGACGCGCGGTGGTCTTGGACAGGTGCGAGGCCGTGAACAGCACCGCAAGCCCGATGATCTGCCAGGTCAGGTTGAGAAGAAAGAAATACAGATCTTCCTTTCCGAGACGCTGCGCACCAGCCGGCGAAGCCGCCGCGACCGCCGCCACGCCGATCCCCATCAGGATAAGCACCATCACCAGCAGCGACCGGTCGATTTCGCGCCACCAGATCGCGAGGTCGCTGCGCCGACTGCGACGATAACGCTCCACCGCCTGCCCGCCAGCCACAAGTTCCGGAACTGCCTGTCCCTGCACGGCCATCATCCGCACTCCCTTGCCCTGGCCTGCGGTTCGAGCAGGGCTTCGACGATCTGGCGAAACTGGTCGCCGCGCGCCTCGAAATCGCGAAACTGGTCGAAACTCGCGCAAGCGGGCGAGAGCATCACCACGTCGCCCGGTCGCGCCGCCGCCATCGCCTCGCGGACTGCGTTTGCCAACATCTCGCTGCGGCGAACGCGGGTATAGGGCTCCAGTATGTCGGCGAACAGCGGCCCTGCATCGCCGATCGTGTAGGCCGCCGCGATATTGCCGAACCATGGTCTGCACTCATCGAGAGAGTCACCCTTGGGCAGTCCGCCCAGTATCCAGTGAATGCGTGGCGTCGGGCCAGAAGGGCCAGGACTCGGCGGAAAGGCGGCGAGCGCGGGCGCGGCTGACGCCGGATTGGTCGCCTTGCTGTCGTTGATATAGAGCACGCCATCGGCCTCGGCGACGCGCTCCATGCGGTGCGGCAGACCGCGAAAGCGAGGCAGCGCGCGCTCCCACTGCGATGGCGAAAGGCCCAGCGAGGCGACGATTCCAACCGCGACCGCGGCGTTCTGAAGGTTGTGCGGCCCCTGCAAGGTTGGCCAGTCCGCCTGCAGCGGCGCAATCTCGGCACCGTCTGCAACGATGCAACTCTTGAGATCGCCCCGCCGCGACTGGCTGCGTGCGACCGTGGCCGTCTCCTCGTCGCCCGTGCCGAAAACCGCCACATGGCCTGCGCCCAGCATGTCGAACAGCCGCGCCTTTGACGCGGCATAGGCCTCGAAGGAGCCATAACGGTCGAGATGGTCGGGCGTGATGTTCAGCAGGGCGGCAACGTCGCAGTCGAGACTCCGGGTCAGGTCGATCTGATAGCTCGACAGTTCCAGCACATAGACGCCGCCCGCCGCCAGCGGCTTCTGGTCGAGGATCGGCACGCCGATATTGCCGGCCATTGTCACCGGCACTGCCGCGCTGCGCAGCAGGTGGGCAACGAGCGAGGTCGTGGTCGATTTGCCATTCGTTCCGGTGATCCCAACCACACGGTGCGCCGGAAGGTCGGGCCGCGCACGGGCGAACAGTTCGATGTCGCCGATTACCGGAACGCCCGCTCTGGCCGCTGCTTCGGCAATCGGATGGCTGTTGAGCGGAACGCCCGGAGAAACGACGACCGCCTCGCAGCCGGTCAGGTCGGCGCTGACCGGATCGGCGATCTCGACCCGCCCTTCGAGCACCTCGCGCGGTTCGTTGCGGTTGTCCCAGGCCATGACCTCTGCCCCGCTCGCCAGCAGGGACTCGACAGCGGAAAGGCCGGACCGGGCAAGGCCCAGAACCGCGTATTTCTTTCCCGCAAAGGCCCGGCTGGTGATCATCGCCGCCCGCTACCTCAGCTTCAATGTCGAAAGGCCGATGACGGCGAGGATGATCGAGACGATCCAGAACCGGATGACCACGGTCGATTCCGCCCAGCCCTTCTGCTCGAAATGGTGGTGGATCGGCGCCATGCGGAACACGCGCCTGCCGGTGCGCTTGAACCAGAACACCTGGATGATGACCGAGGCCGCTTCGAGCACGAACAGCCCGCCGACAATCGCGAGCACGATCTCGTGGTGCGACGCCACAGCGATCGCGCCAAGCGCGCCGCCGAGCGCAAGGCTGCCCGTGTCGCCCATGAACACGGCCGCAGGCGGCGCGTTGAACCACAGGAAAGCAAGGCCAGCGCCCATGATGCCCGCGCACAGGATCGCCAGCTCGCCGGCGCCCGGCACATGGGGAATTCCGAGGTAGGCGGCATAGTCGACGCGACCGGCGAGATAGGCGATCAGCGCGAAGGCGCCCGCCGCGATCACCACCGGCATGGTCGCCAGTCCGTCGAGCCCGTCGGTGAGGTTCACGGCATTGCCCGCACCGACAATCACGAAGGCGGCGAACACGTAATAGGCCGGGCCAAGCGGAATGGCGCGGCCCGAGATGAAGGGCACGTAAAGGTTGGTGCTGATCTGGCTGAC
>JAGREJ010000214.1 GCA_020446595.1 Novosphingobium sp.
TGGTTGTTGTAGCTCTTGACCGAGCGGTGCGCGCGCCCGCGGCTCGACCGGTCGAGCGCGGCGAAGATCGCTTCCTTGACCCCGGTCTTGCCGACCGAACCGGTGACCCCCACGATCCGCGCCCTTGTCCGCTCCCGCGCCGCCGCGCCAAGCCGTTCGAGCGCCTCGGTCGTGTCGGAAACGCGGATATGCGGCACGTCGCAGTCACGATCGACCACCACGGCGCTCGCGCCCTTTTCCATCGCCATCTCGATGAAGCGGTGACCGTCGGTGCTTTCCCCCTTCAGGGCAAAGAACAGGTCGCCGGGTTGCACATCGCGCGAATCGATCTCCACGCCCGACACAGCGAAACCGGCGTTCGCGGTGCCCTTGACGGCGCGGGCAAGGGCGATCGCGTCCCAAAGACCCGTCTGTTGTTCTTCGGAGGCTGGTTTCGGCCATTCGAGTAGCCTTTGCGGTGCGTTCATACGGCCTTCTCCCCCAGTGCGCCCGCCAGCTCCCGAGCCACCGTAACGTCGTCGAATGGCAGGACGGTCATGCAGGCTCCGCTGCCGACGATCTGGCCCTGTTCGTGCCCCTTGCCCGCGACCAGCACGATGTCGTCCGGACCGGCTTGCCTTATCGCGAAGGCAATGGCCTCACGCCGGTCGGCGATCTCCTCGGCGTGCGGACAGCCAAGACGCACCATGGCGCGGATCGCGGCGGGATCTTCGCCGCGCGGATTGTCGTCGGTGACGATCACCAGATCCGCGCCCGCGGCGGCGGCCTCGCCCATCGGCGTGCGCTTGCCGAAATCGCGGTCGCCACCCGCCCCGAACACGATGATGAGCCGGTTCGCGGCATGGGGCCGCAGCGCAGCGAGCGCAGCGGTGATCGCATCAGGCGTGTGGGCATAGTCGATATAGACCGGCGCGCCCGACGCGGTGAGCGCCGCACGTTCGAGCCGACCGCGCACCGGCTGGAGCCGCGCCATGGCATCGAACACCTGCGCCGGATCGCCACCGGTCGCCAGCACCAGCCCCGCCGCCACCAGCGCATTGGCCGCCTGATAGGCGCCGATCAGCGGCAGCTTGATCGTCCGTGTGCTGCCCTCGTGCTCAAGCGTCAGCACCTGACCCAACAGCCCCGGCTCGCGTGACACCAGCCGCAGGGTCTCGCCCTTCGCGCCCACGGTCAGCAGTTTCAGCCCCCGCCTCTTTGCGTGTTCTATGGCCCGGTCCGACCAGGCGTCGTCGGTCCACACGACGGCTGCACCGCCATCCGCCACCACCTCGTCGAACAGGCGCATCTTGGCGGCGAAATAGTCCTCCATGTCGGCATGGTAGTCGAGATGGTCGCGGCTCAGGTTGGTGAATGCTCCGGCGGCCACCGGCAGCCCCTCGTTGCGGAACTGCGCGAGGCCGTGGCTCGACGCCTCATAGGCTGCGTGGGTGACGCCTTCGCGCGCAAGGCCGCTCATCGTCGCAAGGAACGTGACAATGTCGGGCGTAGTCATGCCGGTCGAGACGGTCTCATTGTGCGAAGTGATACCGAGCGTGCCGACCGAGGCCGCGCGGTGCCCGGCCATGGTCCAGAGC
The DNA here is from genome assembly GCA_020446595.1 of Novosphingobium sp. GTDB lineage: Bacteria > Pseudomonadota > Alphaproteobacteria > Sphingomonadales > Sphingomonadaceae > Novosphingobium. The sequence continues at coordinate 1,578 of JAGREJ010000214.1, forward strand.
TGGCGCACCATCTCGACGCAGGACGTCTTGCCGTTGGTGCCGGTGACCGCCACCGCCGTATCGGGAAACGGCGCGTAGAATGGAGCGGCGAGGCGGGCGAAGGCGCGGCGCGGGAGTGGATCGGCGAAGTGCGCCGCGCCTTCAACTCTGGCCTGGGGCCGGGCAACAACGGCCACGGCTCCGGCGGAAAGGGCGGCGGGGATATAGTCCTCGCCGTTGACGCTCAGCCCCTCGAACGCGCCGAACACATTGCCGGGCGCGACCTTGCGGTCATCGATGGCGAAGCCCGTGACTTCGGGATCTGCGCCCGCGCCCGTCGCCAGCCCGGCGGCGGCTGCAAGGCGAGACAGCCTCATTGCGACGACCCGCCGGGGATCAGCGGCCTGAGATCGGTTATATCGACGTCGCGCGTCTCGTCGGGCCGGATTCCCAGGATCGGCCCGATCCGCGGCACAACCCTGCCGACCACCGGCGCGGCATTCCAGGCCGCCGTGCGCTGGCCGGACGTCGCAGCGGTTCCCTGCGGCTCGTCAAGCATGGCGATCACCACATAACGTGGCCGATCCATCGGAAAGGCCGCCGCGAAGGTCGAAACCAGCGAACTCTTGCGATAACCGCCGACACCGGGCTTCTCGGCCGAACCCGTCTTGCCGCCGACCCGGAAACCGGAAGCATTCGCCTTCTTGCCGGTGCCATAGACCACGATCATCCGCAGCATCTGGCGCATCCGCGCACTGGTCGCCGCCTTGAACACCCGCCGTCCCTGCGGAACCTCGGACGCCTTCAGCTTGCGCAGGGTGGCCGGACGCCAGACCCCGCCGTTGACCAGAGCTGCATAGGCCGAGGCAAGGTGCAGCGGCGTGACCGCAATGCCGTGACCGTAGGCGACCGTCATGGTTGCAAGTCTCGGCCAGTTCCCGTCCGGATTGCTCTTCGGCCACAGCGGATAGCCGCGCGCGGGAAGTTCGATATAGGGCCGCTCGTTCATGCCCAGCTTTTCCATCGTCCGCTTGAGCCTGGCAGCGCCAAGCTCGTCAGCAATATGCGCCGTGCCGGTATTCGACGAGTGGATCAGGATTTCCGGCACGTTGAGCGACCCGCCCATCGCATGGCTGTCCTTGATAGAGAACCGCCCCACGCTGATCGGAGAAGTTCCATATCGCTTGCCGAGATCGCGGATCGTTCCGGCATCGAGCGCGGCGGCCACGGTGATCGGCTTGAAGGTCGAACCGAGTTCGTAGACCTGGTTGGTGACGCGGTTGAAGACATGGGCGGTTTCGCCCTGCTTGGCCAGTTCGTCGGGCACCCACTTGTCGCGGGGATAGACCTTGTTGGGGTTGAATGCCGGAAGCGAAGCCAGCGCCAGCACTTCGCCGGTATCGACATCGAGGATCACGCCCGCCGCGCCCTTCGCGTTCGACATCGCCATGCCCCAGCCGAGCTCATCCTCGAGCGCACCCTGCACACGCACGTCGATCGACAGCATGGCCGGCTGCGCGCGGGTCTGTTCGCCAGTGAGGTAGTCGTTGAAATAGGCTTCCATGCCGACCTGGCCGCCCTCGTCCTGATCGACGTAGCCAAGCACGTGCGCTGCCATCGAGCCTTGCGGATAGATGCGGTCGGGTTCGCGCGGAACCTGAATCGCCGGTTCGCCAAGCGCGTGTACCTGGTTCGCTTCCTCGGGCAGGATACGCTCGCGAAGATGTACGCCCTTGTTCCGGGTCGCGAGCTTGGCCATCACCTCACGATAGGAAAGGTCGGGGAAGATGCGCACGAGCGAGCGCGCCACGTGCTCGCGGCTGTGCACCAGTGCCGGCCCGTCCTGCATCTCATCCGGCTTGAACCACAGGGCATAGGCGGAAAAGTCGCGCGCAAGGACTTCCCCGTGGCGATCGACGATCTCGCCACGCAGAGGCGTCAGCGCGTCGGTCAGACTGAACTGCGCCTGGCCGTCGTTGAACAGACCGAGCCACACGATGCGCAGCAGTGCCGCGAAAGTGACAAGCGAGAACAGCGCCAGCACGATCAGCACCCGCGCCTTCGCCATGGCAAGACTGCGTTGCCTTACATTAACTACACGCCGCCTGCTGGTCGTGACCGTCGTCGAGATCGCAAGTGTGCTCAATCCGCGTTGGCCTCCGCCAGTTTGACGCGACTGGCTCGGCTGCCGCCCGCCGCATCCGCGATCAGGTTGCCGACCAGATCGCCGCTATCGCGGACCGACGGCTGGGCAGCATCATCGCGCTGGTCTGCGGCAGGCCTGGCTTCGCCCTGCGCCGGCTTTCCGGTCACTGGCGAGACCATCTGCGCAAAGGGCATGGCTTCGGTCTGCGTAACCGCATGGGCCATGCGGATCGGTTCGGGCGCGCCGGGCGCGCGCGGCGCACCGAGCGAGGCGAGCTGCCGCTCGCCCTCGATATACTGGCCCGCGCCCGGCGCGACATAGCCGAATTCGACCGAGTTCAGCGCGGCAAGCTGCTGCTGGTTGGCGCGTGCCTGATATTCGACTTCGAGAAAACGAATGTCCCGCTGGAC
>JAGREJ010000215.1 GCA_020446595.1 Novosphingobium sp.
GGCATGCACGGCGTCGAGCACACGTTGCGCCTCCGACGCGCTCGGCTCGCCGATCGCCATCGGCAGGTTGACGCTCACATCGACAGGATCGGTCCGGCCTGCCGCTTCGAGCATCTCGTTGAGCCGCGCGACGCCTGCCTTCAGATCGTCGAGCGAACCAAGCAGCTTTTGCGCCTTGCGGAATTTGCCGGGATCGTTCGGTCCGAAAATCGGCAGCCAGCCATTGCCCCATTTGACCACGCGTTCGAGAGATTTATCTGCGACGCCACCGATCCAGATCGCGGGCTTGCGCGGCGGGAACGGGCGAGCGAGATTGCCCCGCGCATCGAAATTCATGCCCTGCTTGACGACATCCTCGCCGCTCCAGGCCAGCATCATCGTCTCCAGCGCCTCGTCGGTCAGCTTGCCCCGCTGGCGGAAATCGACGCCGAGCGCCGCGAACTCGCCTTCGAGATAGCCGCTGCCGACGCCAAGGATGGTGCGGCTGCCCGACAGGACTTCGAGACTGGCGACCGCCTTGGCCGTCAGGAACGGATTGCGATAGGGCAGCACCAGCAGGTTGATGTGGAGTTGAAGTCTGTTCGTGCAGGCCGCCGCTGCGGCCAGAGCCACGAAGGGATCGATGGCGTCGTGGCCACGCGCATCGCGCAGCCAGTCGGCGGCGGGGGCGGGATGGTCGGTCACCCAGCAGGCGTGCACGCCGCTCGCCTCCATTTGCATCGTGATCTCGCGCACCGCCTGCGCCGTCTGGAATTCGCCCGCCGGTTCGATGACCATGGCGGGAAGCTGCATCGAGAATTTCATGGCTCATCCCTTCCGGCATCGGCGCATCGATTGAAGGGTTTCAATCATTGCCGATCGAGGCTAGGCCTGCAACCAAATAGAACTATCTGTATTAGGGGGCGCGGCATGGCAGGCGACGAGACCGAACAGGCGATAGCCGATTGGGTTTCGTCGGAAATGGGCGGCGAGCTGGTCGATCTCGAGCGGCAGGGGCGCTGGCGCCCGGCCTGGTATGGCACGGTCAGGACAGCCGCCGGCGTTCTGCCGATCTATGTGCGCGGCGAGCGGAGCACCAGCGGCTCCGGCTTCCCGCTCGAACGCGAATATACCATCCACCGGCTGTGCGAAGAGGGCGGCATCAAGGTGCCGCACCTTTACGGCTTCATTGCCGAACTGCCCGCCATGGTCATGGAGCGCGTGCGCGGCCGCCACGACCTGCGCCACGCGGAGAGCGAGAAAGATCGCGAGTCAGTGCGGCGACAACTGGCGCGCGAAATGGCCAAGATGCACAAGCTCGACACCGCGCCGTTCATCGCGGCGGGTTTTCACTGCCCCGAAACCCCGACCGAGACGACGCTGGCCTTCTACAGCCACGCGATGAAGGCGCCCCGCCCGGCCAATCCCGTGCCGAACCCGCGCCTCGCCTTCCTCGAACGCTGGGTCGCGCGCAACACGCCGCCCGCGCGCACCGAGCCGCGATTCACCGCCTGCGATGCCGGACAATTCATGTATGACGGCGGCGAATTGACGGCGATGATGGACCTAGAACTGGGCATGCTCGGCGATCCGATGCAGGACCTGGCGATCCTGCGCCGCCGCACCACCTACGAGCCGATGGGCGACATCCCCGCGCTGTTCAAGATGTACGAGGAGGAAGCGGGCAAGCCGCTCGATTACGACATTATCTATTTCCACACGGTGGCGAGCGCGACCGCCGCCGTCACCTCGACGATGAAGATGGTCGCCCGCTTCCGCGACAATCCCAGCGCCGACGTCAATCTCGTCGAGATGCACAACTGGTTCCACAACTCGACCAAGCAGGGCTTCGAAGGCGTGGCCGAGGTCAAGCGCTACACGGTGCCGAAGGTCTCGCTGGGCGAACCGCGCCGCTCCTTCGCGCACGATCCGCTGATCGCGGCAAGGGCCATGACCGAGGGTCTGAGCACCGAAACGGCCTTCGATGTCTACCGCCGCAATACCCTGCTCCAGAACTTCGCCTATCAGGAGCGGATCGCCGCCTACGGGCAGCATGTTGCCGATTGCTATCTGGACGATGCCGCGCAGATCCTCGGCACGCGCCCGCACGACGTGGTCGAGGCGGACGAGAAACTGGAAATGTATGTCAATCAGGCCGGACCCGAAGAGGACGAACGCCTGTTCACGGTGCTGTGCGCCGACATCCTGCGCCGCTGCCTGATGCTCGCGATCGAGGGCTCGACCTATTACAAGGGCCTGACCGAGCCGGTGCAGCCACTCGAATAAGGCCGCAAGGGCCAAGGGAGAATGGAAATGTCAGACCTGGATATCGATTTGGCCGATTGTGCCATCGTCACCTTCGAAATGCAGCGCGGCATCGCCGGTGACCTGTTCACCATGCCGGTGATCCGCGAGGCGATCCTCGAAAGCGGCATCATCGATCATCTCGCGCGGCTGTTCGGCCCCATGCGCAAGGCAGGCGTGCCGGTGATCCATCAGTGCGTAGGCCGCAGACCGGACGGGCACGGGACCTACATGAACATGCCCTACACCAACAAGCACGCGGCTGACCTGAAAGGCTCCGAAAAGGCCCAGCGGCTGGTGCTTGGCAACGAAGGCACCGAGGTGATCCCGGAAATCTATGACGAGAGCGACATCATCGTGCGGCGCCTGCACGGCGTTTCGGGCTTTCATGACACCGGGCTCGATTCGATGCTGCGCAGCCTTGGCAAGAACACCATCATCCTGACCGGCTCCTCGGTGAACCGCGGCATTACCGGCACCACGATCGAAGCGATCAATCGCGGCTACCATGTCGTGCTGCCGCGTGAAGGCGTCTCGGGATACCCGCTCGATTACGCACGCTTGATGCTCGAACACAGCCTTCAGCAAATTGCCAGGGTCGTCACCGTCGACGACCTGCTCGCGCTGCTGTGAATTAGGACATCCCGATCGGAACCACTTGGATCACGTCAAATGCAGACAAAACGGCAACCCGCCCGACAGAAAGTCAGCCAGTTGAAGACCACCTGCAGGTGCTGCAGCGTCCAGTGCGGCATGCTGGTGTCCATTGCCGAGAACGGCACCGTGCTGAAGGCAGAAGGCGATCGCAATCATCCGTCGACGCGCGGCTACAGCTGCGCGAAGGGCCGCTCGATTCCGGAGCGACATCATTCAAGCGATCGTCTGCTGCAGCCTCGCGTCGATGGTCGGGAGACAAACTGGGAAGAATGCCTCGCCGATCTCGGCGGGCGACTTAGTGTGATTAGGGACAACTACGGCGCATCCGCTATAGGCCGCTTCTTCGGAACAGGTGGCGCTTACGACACGCTTGGAATGTCCGCGCTCGGGCGGTTGGTTGCCGCGCTCGGTACTCCGCAATGCTATGGCGCCGCCACTGTCGATGTCGCGCCGCTCTACCGCGCGGCCCAGATGGTCACCGGTTTTCACACTATGCTGCCATCGTGGTCGCCCGAGCTTGAAGGGCCTAGCCTTGCCATCATGCTTGGCGCGAACTTCTGCGTGTCGCACAACTACATGGGCAGCGACATGGCCAACCCGGTGCAGAAGCTGAGAGAATATCGACAGTCGGGAGGCGAGGTGTGGACCATCGATCCGCGCCGGACGAAGACCGCGATGAATTCCGACCACCATCTCGCTCTCAGGCCCAACAGCGATGTCTATCTGCTGGCCTGGCTGGCGCGCGAGCTTTTGGACCAGGGGGCCGATGAGAAAGAGCTTCACTCCAGCTGTACGCCTCAGGACATCGCCGCGATTCGCGAGGCCGTGAAAACGTTCACGCTTGAGCGCGCAGAGGCGCAGACCGGGCTCGAGCGGCAGGACATGCTCGCACTGCTCGAAGCGGTCAGGCGCCATCGCCGGGTCGCGATCCTTGTGGGCACCGGCATCGCTTTCTCGCCTCACGGCCTTGTCAGCGAATGGCTGCGCTGGGTGCTGCTCATCCTCACCGGTTCGCTCGATCGCGAGGATCGCAAGGGCATGTTCTTCAATGTGACAAGTCTTGCCAAGATCGAGCTCGGCAGCTGGTCGAATCCGGCGCCGGTCGACCGCTGCGATCCCGCTCCGCAGAGCAGGCCGGACCTGCCTGGCTTCTTCGGCGACTATGCCTGCGCCGCGCTCGCCGACGAGATCGAAGCGGGCCACCTCAAGGCACTGCTGGTTTTCGGCGGCAATCCGCTCATCGCGATCCCGCAACCCGACAGGATCGCACGCGCGCTAGCCAGCCTCGACGTGCTCGTCGTGATCGATCCGTTCGAAAATGCGATGACTCGGATGGCGACGCACGCGTTGCCGTCCGCCTGGATGCTGGAACGCAGCGACCTGCGCCAGCGACCCGAATTGATACAGTTCGCACCGGCACTCGTCGCCCCACTGGGAGAAAGTAAGCCGGGCTGGTGGATCATCGGCGCTATCGCCGAACAGCTTGGGCTGGACATTTTCGGTGGAGGCAAATCGCTCGGCGAGGTGGATGAGGACAGCCTTTATCACCAGATGTTCGCTCGAGCGCGCGTCACCTTCGATGAACTCGCGCAGGCCGGAGTTTACGGCCTAGAGACGCCGCGAATGGACGGATGGTTCCACAAGGCAGTGTTGCGCGAGCGCGGCTGGCGCTTATCGCCGCCTGCCATGATCGAACGGCTGCGGAACCTCGATGACGAGGATCCGGCTGGCGCCACGCTTGTCTCGGGGCGAGTCGATTTCGCGACCAACTCGATGCTTTTCCCGCCTGCCGTCCGTCGCGAGGGCGCACCGCCGATGATCCATATCAGCCCGGACCTGTGCG
>JAGREJ010000022.1:0-4716 GCA_020446595.1 Novosphingobium sp.
GGCGAGGGCAAGGGGTTCTGCTCCGGCGCGAACCTCGCCGAGACACCGCTCGATCCCAGCGACCCCGCGCGCGATCCGGGCGTGTCGCTCGATGCCTACATGCATCCGATGATCATGGCGCTGCGCATGCTCGAAATGCCGGTGGTCACGGCGGTTCAGGGTGCGGCGGCAGGCATTGGCGCATCGCTGGCGCTGGCGGGCGATGTGATCCTGTGCGGCGAGGGGGCCTATTTCGTGCAGGCATTCCGCCACGTCGGGCTCGTTGGCGACGGCGGCGCGACATGGCTCCTTAGCCGCGCCGTTGGACGTGTCCGGGCGATGGAGCTGCTGCTGCTCGGTGAGCCCTTGGCCGCCGTGCAGGCGCATGAGTGGGGCCTTGTCACCCGTGTGGTGCCAGACGGGGAACTGCGCGATGCGGCCATGGCAATGGCGCGCGAGCTGGCGGCAGGACCGCGTTCGCTCGGCCTGATAAAGCGCACCGCATGGGCAGCGGTGGACAGTTCCCTCGAAACGGCGATGGCCGCCGAACGTGCCGCACAGCGGCAGGCCAGCCGCACCGACGATTTCATCGAGGGCGTTACCGCCTTCCGCGAAAAACGACCGCCCGCGTTCAAGGGGCAGTAGACTCAGACAAGGAGAGAGATTGATGATCGGATATGCAACCGTCGGCACTAACGACGTTCCCAAGGCATTGGCCTTCTATGACGCCGTGCTTGGCGAGCTTGGAGCGCAAAAAGCGTTCGATTCGCCCAAGGGCGGCCGCCTCTATTCGCGCACGCCGGGCAAGTTCGAATTCAGCGTGACCCCGCCCTTCGACGGCAATCCCGCAACGTCGGGCAACGGCACGATGATCGCGCTGGCCGCCGATACGCAGGATCAGGTCCGCAATGTCCATGCCAAGGCGATGGAAATGGGCGGCACCTGCGAGGGTGAGCCGGGCTGGCGCGGGCCGGAAGGTGGCTTTTACGGTGCCTACTTCCGCGATCTCGACGGCAACAAGCTGTGTGTCTATCGCCTCGGACCGGCCTGACAGGAACAACTGGGGGAGAAGCGCGATGATCCGGGCTATCCATCACGTCGGCGTAAATTGCCGCGATATGGCGCGCATGCAGCGTTTCTATACCGAGGCCTTCGGTTTCGAGCCGGTCGACGAGGGCTTTGCATGGGGCGGCGATGCCACCATGGATCACATCGTCGACGTCAAAGGCTCGGCGGCCAAGGGTGTGATGCTGCGCGCGGGGACCTGCTATCTCGAACTGTTCGAATATAGCGCACCGCCTGCGGCGATTCCGGACGCCAAGCGGCCGAACGATCCCGGCTATACCCACATGTGCGTGGACGTCACCGACATCGAGGTCGACATCGCTCACCTCGTGAAATGCGGGATGACGTTCAACGACCGGGAATTCGTCGATGTCGGCCACGTCAAGACGATCTACGGCTACGATCCCGAAGGCAACGTGATCGAAGTGCAGCAAACGACGCCGAACAACGGCTTCACGCTGGAGGAACTGGCCGGGCGCTAAGGCCCGGCCCCATTGTCAGTCCCTTGCCAACAGCAGGCAGGCCGCCATCGGCCCGCCGCCCGAGCTCGCCACGGCGACCTTGGGATCCTTTGTCTTGATCTGGCGCGCGCCGCCTTCGCCGCGCAGTTGTATGACCGATTCGTGCGCGAAGCCGAAGCCGTGCAGACGCCCCGCGCCAAGTTGTCCGCCGAAGGTGTTGAGCGGCAATTCGCCATCGAGCGCGATCCGGTGGCCGCCGTCGATGAATTCGTGCGCCGAACCGCGCTCGCAAAAGCCTAGTCCTTCGAGCCAGGTCAGCGGCAGGAAGGCAAAACCGTCATAGAACTGGATCGTATCGACGTCCTTCACCGTGTAATCGGTGTAGGTCCACAGGTCGCGACCGGCGTCGTAGCTTGATGTCCACTCCGGCTGGTCCCACGAGAAATTGTCGATCGAACCAGCCATGGCGGCAATGCGGATCGGTGTGGTCTTGACCTCGTCGAGGGCGTCCGAGGCCGAGACGATGACCACGGTCGAACAGTCGGAAAAGCGGTCGCAGTCCCACAGGCACAGCGGCGTCGTGATCATCCGCGCCTCCATGTATTCGTCGAGCGTCAGCTCCTTCTTGGAAATGTTGCGCGCGCGCGGATTGAGCTGGGCGTTCCTGTGGCCGTTGATGGCGATCTGGCCGAGCTGTTCGCGCTTCATGCCGTACTTGAAGACGTGACGGTTGGCATATTGCGCCACCCAGTTGGCAGCCGACATCGCCCAGTAGGGCATCATGTAGGCCATGCCGCCGGGAAGATCGCCGCCGCGCGGGGCCGGATATTCCTCGGGCCGCGCCATCGCCGCCGCTTCGTAGACGGTGCGGAAACAGATGATGTGCCGGGCGAGACCCTGCTTCACCGCCATCGCTGCATTGCCGATCGCGGCGAGCTGCGCGGGCAATTCGCCGCCGCCGGTATGCCATTTCGACTTGATACCGAGCGCACCCGCCAGTTCTTCCGCACCGACCGGCGAGAAGCCGCCGGGCATCTTGCCCGGATAGGTGGAAACGCCATCGATCTGGTCGATGGTCAGCCCTGCGTCGGCTAGTGCTTCCTTGACCGCATCGACGGTGAGCAGAAGCGGGTGGCGGGTCAGGCGAACGCCGACCTCGGACTGGCCCACGCCGGTGATATAGGCTTCCTTGGCCATGTTCAGTCTGCCTTCTCGAACAGCGGGAACCAGATGCCGTCCTGCTCGTCGAACAGGACGCGGACCTTGTCCTCCGGTCGCACTGCGTCGACATCGCAATTGACGATATTGGTGGTGAGGATGACGCCGGGCGCGCCGTCGGGCCTTACGCGAGCAATCACGTAGGGTGTCTCCACGCCCGGATACCAGGACTGGTGATTGACCGTGAAGGTGTCGATCGCGCCGGTGCCGGGCAGCGCCTCGTAGGACAGATCCTCGGACATGCACTTGCGGCAAACCGGAATGGCCGGATGGTTGAAGCTCTGGCAGGAATTGCATTTCTGCAACTTGAGCGTGCCTTCGGCTCCAGCCGTCCAGTAGGGACGGTTCCAGTCATCCAGTCGAGGCCGCATGCGGGCTGGTTCGGTCATAGGTGTCCTCTCGGCAAATTTCTCGATCTCTTATCCTGCCCGCCGACCTGCTCAAGCGCGGCGCGTGGCACGGGTGGCAATGATCGCGCGCGCGTTGTCCTGATTACAGGTTTGCCACCGAAGGTATGATCTCCTCGGCGACATACTGCACGTGGTCCTTCCAGCCTTGCAGCGAGGTCAGCGGCGGCGAGGAAACCCCGCTCCACGTCACGCCCATGCCAGCCAGCCAGCCCAGTTCGTCGATGACCTGCTGCTTGGGCTTGCCGCCCTTGGCCAGCTCGCTTTCGACCACGACATGGCCTTCGCCGATGGCTCCGGTCGAGAGCGAATAGGATACGTCGTTGAGCTTGCCGCCATAGTCAGGCTGCGAGCGGATCCAGTCGAGCCGTTCGCCAATCTTGTCGGGCGGCGTGAGGAACGGCATCCAGCCCGAGCCATAGCGGCCCGTGCGCTTGAGCGCGGCATCGGCGTCGCCGCCGAACCAGATCGGAATCCCGCCCTCCTGCACCGGTTTGGGCGCAAAGGCGATGTCTTTGAACGAGACGTATTTGCCCTCGAATTCGGGCTTGTCGCTGGTCCACAACTCGATCATCGCCTGGATATATTCCTCGGACATGGCGCCGCGCTTGTGAAAATCGACGCCAAGAATGTCGAATTCCTCCTTGAGCCATCCGACGCCGAAATTGACCGTCACGCGTCCACCCGAAAGCCAGTCCATCGTCGACAGCGCCTTGGCGGTGACGATCGGGTTCTGAAGCGGAAGAATCTGGATGCAGGAATTGACGCGCATCTTCTCGGTCGCCCCGGCAAGGTGCGCCATGCCCACCAGTGCGTTGAAATAGAAACCGCCCGACAGTTCGATGTGCTCGTCGGGAATGACGTGATGCTCCGGCACCTGCACCATCTCGTAACCGAGCCCTTCCGCCCACTTGACCAGTTCGGTCTGCTGGCGCCCGGTGACATCCAGCTCCCACGGCTGGGTCAGCGCCTTCAGTTCCATCATGTGCGGCAGTGCGAAGCCAAGTTTCATTGCATTTCTCTCCCTGAGTGTCCGGTGCTTTCCGCTATCAGGCAGGCAAAATGCGTTCGGGGCAAGCCCGTGCGGAGATTTTTTTGCTTGCGGTCTTGAGTCAGTGGCCCAGTGACGCATTGTGTGAAAAATAGTTCGCCAAAGGGAACAGCATGTCGACGATTGCCATCACTATTACCGATTGCGAGGGCGAAACGCGCCCCATCGCCGATGCCATGATCGGAATCACCCTGATGGAGGTTTCCAAGCAGAACGGCGTGGCAGGCGTCATGGGCAATTGCGGCGGCGGCGCTGCCTGTGGCACCTGCCATGTCTATATCGATGCCGACTGGCTGGACAGGCTGCCCGGGCCGGATTCGATCGAGCTCGACATGCTGGAAATTCTCGAGGACACCCGGCGCGACAATTCGCGGCTCGGTTGCCAGATCAGGCTGACCGAAGAGCTTGAGGGGCTGACCGTGACAGTCGCCCCGCCTTCCGACTACTAGGCGATCTCGGCAAAGCCGCCATAGCGGCCACGGTGAAACAGCATCGGATCGGCATCGCGCGGTGCTTCCATCCTGAGCACATTGCC
>JAGREJ010000022.1:4882-5584 GCA_020446595.1 Novosphingobium sp.
CACATTGACGCAGAAGCGCCCCGCCGATTCGATCTTCGGCCAGCTTGAGGACGACTTGTCCGGCAGGAAGCCGACCAGCGGCGGATCGAGCGACACGGAAGTGAATGTGCCCACGACCATGCCTGCGGGCGCGCCTTCGGTATCCATCGCGGTGATGACGGCGACGCCCGTCGGATAGGCGCCGAGCACCTGCCTGAAATGCGCCGGATCGATTGTCGCCTCGCTCACTTGTCTCATGCTCCCTTTCGCTGGCCTGTGGCTGCAATGGGCCTGCACCAGCAAGAGCGCGGTTGCAAGGCGAAGCCGTGCGCGGCCGAGAGGGTGTTGGCGAAATGCGGGGATTCAGCCTATCTGAGAGATCACAAATGCGCTTGCCTGCAATTCAGCGAGAGGGCAGGGCGCGACGCATTGAGATACGAGGAACGGGAAATGGCTACGATTGAACGCACCGCAGAGGTCGATGTCGCCGAGGAAGTCGCCGCGTTGGTTGCACGCTCGCGCGCCGCGCAGAAGCAGATCGAGAACGCCACGCAGGAACAGGTCGATTTCTGGATCAGGGGCATGGTCTATGCCGTCGCGCGCGAGGACATAGCCGAGCAGATCGCGCAGCACACTGTCGACGAGACCCAGCTTGGCAATTATGACGGCAAGTATCTCAAGATCTTCCGCAAGACGCGTGCCGCGCTGATGGACATCATCGAC
>JAGREJ010000216.1 GCA_020446595.1 Novosphingobium sp.
GTGAGCGTCACACTTTCCGTCGCAAGCACTTCGGGCGTGCCGAAATCCTTCTGCCGTTCATAGGTCACGACGTTTCTCCACTTCGGCCAAATCCGCCGGTGTGTTGATGTTAGCAGGTTTGGCGGCGAGTTTCACGCTGCGCGCACCTATGGCTTCGGCAAAGGCCAGCATCGAGTGTCGCCCCTCGCCGTGGAGGATCGCCTCGACTGCCTCGCAGGCCGATGGCGGCCACAGCCCGACAACCGGCTGGCTTTCCAGATAGGCCGGAGCCGGGGCCAGCAGGTCTGGCAAGTCTTCCGGGAGGCCAAGGCTATCGACGCCAATGGTCAGCACCGTTTCATATCCTTCATCGCGAGCAAAATTGAGCGCTGCCGCTATCCCGCCAAGCGGGCCTGAACCGGGCGCGGGCCAATCGGGCAGGCAGGGGGCCGGCGCCGTCTCCCGCCCCGCGACGACGACATGATCGCACCAGCCCGATAGCGCATCGACCGCGCGCGCCAACAACGTATGGCCATGCAATTCGGCGAGCGCCTTGTCGCTGCCGAAGCGGCTCGACTGCCCGCCCGCAAGCACGCACCCGAGGATCATGCGCACTCGCGCCAGCCGGGCGGATAGGCTGCGCCAGCAAATTCGAGGATCGATTGCGGCAGCGCGATCTGCTCGACCACATTGCCTTCCTTGTAGAGTGTGATGTCGAGCGCCGCGTTCATGGTCTTCATCACGGGATGCTGGGCCGAGAATATCGTCTGCGACGGCGTCACCTGATCGTAGAAGTCGGTAAGCGGCGCGCTGGCGCGCAGTTCCAGACGATAGGGTCGCTGCTCCAGGTCGAGCGACATCGCACCGCGCGATGCGTCCAGCACGCTGTGCGCCTCGTAGTCGCCCGACATGGGCAGGAGACGCAACCTGTGCTCGCCGAGGATGAGCTTCCCCGCCCAGATTTCGCCGCCGCGCCCGGAACTCTTGCCGCCTTCGACCAGCATCAGCTTTGCGTGTTCGCTGGTCGCGACGAGATAGGTGAAGCCGGGCGCGGCCGAACTGCTCCAGCCCCGCTCGATATAGATCATGCCCTTGCCGCTGTGCCCGTCGTGCGCATCGCCAAACTGATATTCGACGGGCGTGCCCAAGGTATAAATGAACCAGTGGCTCGCCGCGCCCGGCGGCGTATCCGCCTCGGGCGTGAAGGGGCCGTTGGCCGGATTGCATTGGTTCCAGTAATGCGCATGGTCCGATCCGATGGTCGCGCTCAGCCTTGCCTCGGGCAGGGTGAGTTCTATCCGGTCATGGCTGATGACCGCCGCGCCGGGCACTTCGAAACGGAATGCCTGGGGGTTGTCCCCCGCGCCCGCATCGAGCGTCACATTGTCGGCGTAAAAGTCGTATTCCCGAAAGCCGCCGCCCAGCGGAAAGAACGCAATGTGCAGGTACGCGCTCTGCGGTTCGCTCTGACCCGGTTTCAGAGAGGACAGGAACGCAATCTTGAAAAAGCCGACTTCGGGATCGTTGATATAGGCATACCAGTAGTCCGCCCAGGGCGCTCCGGCAGGCGGCTGGGGCTTGTAGGCGGCAAGCGCGTCGGCGTTGAAGGTGCTTGCGACGTGCATATTCATTCGAAATCCTCCGGCCAGTTCCTGAGCGCGGACAGCACCGGATAGGGCGTGAACCCGCCGAGCGCGCAAAGCGATGCGTCGCGCATCGTCTCGCACAGGTCTTCGAGCAGGGCGATATTCTCTTCACGCGAACGGTCAGATTTGGACGCATTGTGCATCTGCGGCAGCGCCTCGACGGCATCAGGCACCCTGCCTCCGGCGCGGATGCGGTCGATCAGTTCCACCCCGCGCGTCGAACCGATCCGGCAGGGCGTGCACTTGCCGCAGCTTTCCGCCGCGCAGAATTGCATGGCGAACTTCGCTTGTCTGGCCATGTCGGCACTGTCGTCAAACACTGTCACGCCGCCATGGCCGATGAGGCCATCCGCCGCCGCGAAGGCCTCGTAGTCGAAGGGCAGATCGAAGCGGTCGGGATGCACATAGGCTCCCAATGGTCCGCCAACCTGCACAGCCTTGACCGGACGACCGCTCGCAGTCCCCCCGCCAATCTCATTGACCAGCTTGCCCAGCGTGACCCCGAAAGCGGTTTCGTAGAGCCCACCGTGCTTGATGTTCCCGGCAAGCTGGATCGGCATGGTGCCCTTCGAGCGATCCACGCCAAGGCTGTCATAGAGGCTTGCCCCACCCGGCGTCAGGATATGCGGCACTGCCGCCAGCGTCAGCACGTTGTTGACCACGGTGGGGCAGCCGAACAGCCCTTCCAGCGCCGGCAGCGGCGGCTTGGCCCGCACCTCGCCGCGTTTGCCCTCAAGCGAATTGAGCAGTGAGGTTTCCTCGCCGCAGACATAGGCCCCGGCCCCGACGCGAACCTCTATTTCGAATGGCGCAATGCGGTCCGCGCACAACGCCAATGCCGCGTTGAGCTTGGCAATGGCGTGCGGATATTCGCTGCGCACATAGATGTAACCGCGCTGCGCACCGACCGCGTGAGCCGCAATCGCCATGCCTTCGATCAACTGGAACGGATCGCCTTCCATCAACATGCGGTCGGCAAAGGTGCCGCTGTCGCCCTCGTCGGCATTGCAGACGATATATTTTCGCGCGCCCTGTGCTTGCAGGACCGTGCGCCACTTGATCCCCGCCGGAAAGCCTGCCCCGCCGCGACCGCGCAGGCCCGAGGTGACGACTTCCTCGACGACCTGTTCGGGCGTCATGGCCCGCGCGCGCTCCAGTCCAATCCAGCCACCGGTTGTGGCATAGTCCTCGAGACTCAGGGGCTGGGTTCGTCCGGCCCGAGCAAAGGTCAGGCGCTGCTGACCTGCGATGAAGGGGTGTTCTTCGATCCTGTCGATGGCCTTGTTGCTGCTGCCATCGAGCACCCCTGCGACATCGTCCGGCACCAATGGACCAAAGCCCATGCCATCGATTTCGGCCAGGGGCTCCAGCCAGTGCATGCCCCAGGACGAAACGCGTTGCACTTCGCAGCCCGCTGCCGCGAAAGCCTGCGCGACAGCGTCCGCCCCGCAAGCCAGCGCCAGCGCATCATCCGAGATGCGAACCAGCGTCATGCGCTTTCGATCAGGCTGGTCAGCCGTTCCTTGTCCAGCCGGGCGTGGAGCACGTCGCCGGTGCGTGCCGCCGGTCCGACCGAGCACAGGCCGAGGCAGTATACCGTCTTCAGACGCACGCGCTCACCCGCCGCGACATCGGCAGCATCGATCAGGGCTTCCACGCCGCGCGCCTGACAAGCCTCGGCGCGGCACAGTTCGACGCAAGGGCGCGGATCGGCCTCGCTCGCAAAATCGTGATAGAAACTGACAACGCCGTGGACCTCGGCTCGGCTGAGATTGAGCGCCATGGCAATCTCCGCCTCGGCCTTTGCCGACACGCAGCCAAACCGAGCCTGCACCTCGTGGAGAATCGGCAGCAACGGCCCTTCGCGGTGCGCGTGCGCCGCAACGATTTCCGCGATCCGGTCCGCCTCGCTCACGCCTTCATCCTCGTCGCGTGCCAGCCGACATGCTCGGCCATGAAGCTGGAGATGAAATAGTAGGAGTGGTCGTAGCCTTCCTGCATACGGATCGTGGCGGGCTGCCCCGCCTTGTCGCAAGCCTCCTGCAACAGGTGCGTCTTGAGCTGCTCCTCAAGGAACCCGTCCGCCGTCCCCTGATCGACCAGCAGATCGGGCAGGCGCGCACCCTGTTCGATCAACGCACAGGCATCGTATTCGCGCCATGCTGCGCGGTCCGGCCCGAGATAGCCGCCCAGCGCCTTGTCTCCCCACGGGCATTTGAGCGGCGAGACGATCGGCGCAAACGCACTGGTCGAGCGAAACCGGCCCGGATTGCGTAAGGCTATGGTCATGGCACCATGCCCGCCCATCGAGTGCCCGGTGATCCCCTGCCGGTCCATGTCGGCTGGGAATTGCGCGGCGATCAGTTCGGGAAGCTCGTTCTCGACATAGTCGCGCATCCGGTAATGCGCGGCCCAGGGCTCCTGCGTCGCATCGACATAGAAGCCTGCGCCCTTGCCCATGTCCCAGTTTTCATCGTCTGCGACCTCGTCACCGCGCGGGCTGACATCGGGCGCGACGAAGATCAGGCCGTGTTCGGCGCAAGCGGCGCGATACTCGCCTTTCTCGGTGACATTGGCATGGGTGCAGGTCAGGCCCGAAAGATACCACAGCACCGGCAGGTTCGCGTCCGGCTCATGGCCGGGCACGAATACCGAAAAGGTCATTTGGGTGCCGGTGGCTGCGGAGGCGTGAGAGTAGACACCCTGCACGCCGCCATGTGACCGGTTCTCGGATACCGTCTGCAGTGTCACGCCTCAGCCGAGCCGGTGCAGACCGCACAGCTTGTTGCCGGAGGGATCGCGCAGATAGGCAAGATACATGCCCGAGCCGGGACGTTCGCCCGGAGGATCCTCGCAAGTGGTGCCGCCCGCCGCAACGCCAGCGGCGTGCCAGGCATCTGCCTGTTCAGGCGACTCCATGGCGAAACCCAGGGTTCCGCCGTTTGCATGGGTCGCGGGCTGGCCGTCGATCGGCTTGGTCACCAGCAGGACGCCGCCGTTGTGGGCATAGACTACGCGGCCACCGGGATCCATGAATCCGGGATTGCCGCCGGTCGCGCCAATGATGGCATCGTAGAACTTCTTGGATGCTTCGAGGTCGTTCGCGCCGACCACCATGTGACTGAACATTTTCGTTTTTCCTTTCTCAATAAACGACAACGGAGCGAATGGATTCGCCTGCGTGCATCAGGTCGAAACCCTTGTTGATTTCCTCCAGCGACAGGACATGGGTAATCATCGGGTCGATCTCGATCTTGCCGTTCATGTACCAGTCGACGATCTTGGGCACATCGGTGCGGCCCTTGGCACCGCCGAAAGCCGTGCCCTTCCAGACGCGGCCCGTCACGAGCTGGAACGGGCGCGTCGAGATTTCCTTGCCCGCCTCGGCCACGCCGATGATGATCGACTGGCCCCAGCCGCGATGGCAACATTCCAGCGCCTGCCGCATCACGTCGGTGTTGCCGGTGCAATCGAAGGAAAAGTCCGCCCCGCCGTCGAGCATGTTGACGAGATGCTCGACCACGTTGCCCACGTCCCTGGGATTGACGAAATCCGTCATCCCGAACTTGCGGCCCCACTCCTCCTTGTCAGGATTGACATCGACGCCGACGATGCGGTCCGCACCCGCCATGCGCGCGCCCTGGATCACATTGAGGCCGATACCGCCCAGCCCGAACACGACGACATTGTCGCCGGGTCGCACTTTCGCCGTATTGACCACCGCGCCGACACCCGTCGTGACGCCGCAACCGACATAGCAGCTCGACTGGAACGGCGCGTCCTCGCGGATTTTCGCCACCGCGATTTCGGGCAGCACGGTGAAATTCGAGAAGGTC
>JAGREJ010000217.1 GCA_020446595.1 Novosphingobium sp.
GGCGACGCGGCGATGAGCCCCTACGAGATCACCCATCCGGGCGGGTCGGTCGAGCATGTCAACGACGAGGCGGGCGCGGTCTGGTTGCAGCGTGTGCGCCATACCTATCCGGCGACCATCTGGCTCAACCCGACGCCCGAGCGGCAGTGGGAATATTCCAGCTCGACCAAGCTGATTCAGGAGCTGATGGAAGGCGCGATGTATCCGCTCACGCTCGAGGGGCTGGACGATGCCATGCGCGAACTGACTCGCAAGAAGGGCTAATCTTTCGGTGGGCGGCTCGCTCGAAGGCAAGGTGATCCTCGTTGCCGGAGGCGGCAACGGCAGCGGTCGGGCGTGTGCGCTCGCCTATGCAGCAGCGGGAGCGAAGGTCGTCATCGGCGATATCGACATGCAGGCTGCCGAAAGCGTGCGCGACGAGATCGCGAGCGCTGGAGGGAACTCCTCGATCCACTGGTTCGACAACGACGATACCGCGTCGGTTACCGCGCTGATCGATGCCGCCGTGCAGGAAGGCGGACGCCTCGACGGCCTGCATTGCGTCGCGGGCAATCCGACCCTGCATGAGCGCGACCTCGATCTGCTATCCTCCGACCCGTCGATCTGGGAAGACACTTTCCGCAATCATTTCGTAGCCTATGCCATGGCGGCCAAGGCAGCGATTCCGGTGATGACGGCGAACGGCGGCGGCTCAATCATCATGACCTCGTCGGGGCAGGCGATCGCGGCGGACACGACCCGGCTAGGCTATCAGGTAGCCAAACGCGGTGCCGAACTGCTCGCGCTGCACATCGCCCGCACCTACGGCGCGCAGCATATTCGCTGCAATGTTCTTCGCTATGGCCTGATCCTCACCGACAATGCCAAGGCGAAGCTCGACAAGACGTTCATCGACGACGCGCTGGACCGGACCTGGGCCGGCAGGCTTGGCGAACCGCAGGATGCAGTCGGCGCGGCGCTGTTCCTGATGTCCGACGCCGCCTCGTTTATCAGTGGCCAGATCATCGAAGTCGCGGGCGGCAAGATGTTGGGCATTCAGGGTTAATACCGGTTCGTCGCAAGTTATCCCCAAAAAGGAACTATACTTATTTTCTCGCGCCCTTCGCAGGGCGTATCCTGTGCTGCGACTGGCAAATTCGGTTTGAAAAGGTGCTGACTGGATCGGGTTGACTTCAAGGGGGATAGACCATGAGCCGAAAGGGATCGCGAAAACGCCGTCAATCGACAGGAAACATGCGGGCGGGCGGCACTGCCGTCGCAACCAGGCCGCCACCAGCGCTTCGCTCGGCCCCGCCCCAGCCACAAGCACGATCCTCCGCGATACCATTGCCACAGCGCGATGAACCGCTGGTATCCCAAGGCTCCGCAACTACGGACGAGCTGACGCCGCTGCCGCGCAACATGTCGCTGGTCGATCCGCGCATGCCGATGATGCGAAAGCTACGCCTGTGGTTCTTTTCGCGGGCCGAACGGTGGGTGGAGCGGCGCAAGCCCCTGCCCGAGCAGCCAACGCTCGCCCAGCTTGAAAAACTGCGCAAGGAACTGGCCTCGGTGCAGCGCAAACTCGACAAGATGCTCGGATAGCCGATCAGTATACGAGCAGGTCTGCGACCTGTTCGCGCCACGTCATCTCGTCGCGCGTAGCAATTCTATCCAGATCGCCGGGTGCGGCCTCGGCATCGTCCACCCATTCGCGCAAGGCAGGTCCACCGTTGATGACATCGATGGCGAGGCGATCCAGCTCGTATTCGTAGGGAAAATCCCGCCAGATCGGATAGTCGGGATAAAGCTTGCGGATCGCCTTGAAGGCCAGCGCCTGCAAGCGCCAGGGGCGGAACCGGGCGTGGTCGTAAAACTGACCCTCGGCATGGATCATCAGCGCGCTGCAAAGGGCGCCCGCATGCTTGTGGAATGTGGGTTCGAACCAGCACGGCCGGATCGAGCAGCCCGCCAACCAGTCCGGCGCTATCCGCTCCATTTCCGCAAGCACCGCAGAGGCATCTACATCCGGCGCGCCGAATAGCACCTCGAGCGGGCGGGTGGTGCCCCTGCCCTCGCTCAGCGTGGTGCCTTCGAGCATCACCGTGCCTGCATAGGCGCGCGCCATGTTGAGGTTGGCTGCATTCGGGCTGGGATTGATCCAGATCCGCTCTTCGGGCCAGCCAAAGCCGGGACCAGCCTCGGGCAGCCAGTAATGCATCTCTACAACCTGATAATCGACGTTCAGGTCGAATTGCCGCACAAACCAGTGCCCTATCTCGCCCAAGGTGAGGCCGTGGCGCATCGGCATCGGACCTGCACCGACGAAGCTCTCCTGTCCGGGAAGCAGCAAAGTGCCTTCGACCGGGCGGCCCGCCGGATTGGGCCGGTCAAGCACCCAGACGCTCTTGCCGTGCTCCGCCGCCGCTTCGAGAAGGTAAAGCAGTGTCGTCACGAAGGTGTAGATACGGCAGCCCAGATCCTGAAGGTCGAACAGGAACACGTCGGCGGTGCTCATCATCTGCCCGCTCGGGCGGCGCACCTCGCCATAGAGGCTGAAAATCGGGATTTGGTAGTGCGGATCGATCTCGTCCGCCGTTTCCACCATGTTGTCCTGCTTGTCGCCCTTGAGCCCATGCTGCGGCCCAAACGCGCTGGTGACATCGACGCCTGCCGCCATCAGGACATCGAGGCTGTGAGTGAGATCCGCCGTGAGCGAGGCAGGATGTGCGACCAGCGCGACGCGCTTGCCTTCCAGAGGCCTGCGCAATTCGGGTTCGGTCAATAACCGGTCAATGCCGTTTTTCATGGCTCGTCCGGTGACCCAAAGTCGGTCGTGAAACAAGTGGTGTCGTGAAAATCGGGCTCGCCCTTGTGGTGGCCTGTAGCCCAGAAGGACATCACCCCGCCTTCCTCCTCGATCACGGCTGTGAATGCCCCTCTCGTTGCTCCGGCCAGCGCCTCTTCCGGCACACGCACCGCGCCGGCAATGATGGCGTCGCCGCGCTCGACACTCGTTTCGGGCCATGCCTGCAAGTCGGAATTGCCGGACGAAATACGATAGCCGGAGAAATCATAGGCGGCCCAGCGGCCCGAGGGACTGAAATTGAGCTCACGATAGGCGCCATCGCCCAGATCGAGAAACATTTCGAAGCAAGTCGTCTTCCACAGATCGTCGGCGCGACCTGTGCCCGCATAGGCAGGCAGGACGACCTGTTGCGCCCCATCGATCCGCCAGCGCAGGAACAGCATGCCGCCTGCAAGCCAAGAGCAACGCACCTGCACACCCCTAACGCGGCTCGCTGGTCGTGCCGGATGGGGAATCAGCCGATGGATTTGCAAGTCTCTTCCTCCATGCTAGTCGCCCGGCCCAACAAAGAAGGTGCCATGACCTACCAATCCTCGCTGCTGCGCCTGCTCGACGAGCGCGGCTATATTCACCAGCTTACCGATGCCGAGGGCCTCGACGCCCTTGCCGTAAAGCAGGTCGTGCCGGGCTATATCGGCTTCGACGCCACGGCGCCATCGCTGCATATCGGCTCGCATGTGCAAATCATGATGTTGCGTCGCATTCAGCAGACCGGTCACAAGCCCATCGTACTGATGG
>JAGREJ010000218.1 GCA_020446595.1 Novosphingobium sp.
ACGCCGTGCGCGCCGCTGAAATAGAGATTGATGACCGCCCCTTCGGGCAAGGCCCCGGCGGCATGAAAAGCGAGCACGATGCGCAGGTAATGCGGTTCGAAAATGGCAAGCTGCACGCCGAGATTGCGCGCGCGCAGGCTCGCGAAATCGGCAGCAATCGAATCGAGCGAATTGGTATAGAAATAGCCCTTTGGAATGCCCCGCGCATCGAGCCTGGCAAAAGGCACCCCGCCCGGATCGACGCAGCCGTAATGCATGCCGATCATGTCATCGAGCGCGAGGATATGCCCGATTTCGCCGCCAAGTTCTTTCGTCAGCGTCGGATACCAGACCGCGCCCGGTCGGGCCTCGCGGATCTGGCCCCATGCCTTGAGATAGTCCTCGGCCGCCGCAATGCCGGTGTTCGCCCTGCTCGGAGGATGGGCGTGAACGATGGCCGCGCCCACATCGTAGCAGCTTAGCGCACAGTCGATGATTTCCGGATCGCTGCGCGGAACGTTCGGGTTGTCGTCCTTGGACCTGTCGCCATTGATCGAAGCGACAATGACAAGCGGCGTCCGTTCGCTCACTTCGCCCGCTGGCCTACCAGTTCGGGCTGCTTGAACAGGACGTAGAAATCGGGATCGTAGGCGTGCTCGGGATCGGCGCGCACCAGCGAATCGAGTTCATGCGCGTCCTCGCCGACAAGCACGCGCCACCGCCCGGCCCGCACCCCGTCGAGAATGATCGTCGCGGCTTCGGCTGCAGTCGTTGGCGCGGTAGTGCGGTAGCCGTCCGACATCTTGCGTTCGAACGCGATCACTTCGGCATCGCTCATCGCTGCCTCGTCCATGCCGCGCTTGGCCACGCGCGCGCGCATCACGGACAATTCGGCGACACTCGGTTCGTCATTGTCGTCGCGGCCCTGCGAAATGCGATAGGAGTTGGCGAGGATGTCCGTGCCGATGACGCCGGGCATGACCAGCGAGCAACCGACATGCGGCGCGTTGACGCGAAGGTCGCAGACCAGCGACTCGGTAAAACCCTTCACCGCGAACTTGGCGGTGCAATAGGCCGAATTGGGATTGCCGCCGCCCGATGTCGCCCAGAAGCCGTTGACGCTGGAAACATTGACGATCCAGCCCTCGTCCGACGCCACGACGGCGGGCAAGAACACCCTCGTGCCGAGATAGACCCCGCCGAAAGTAATCGAGAAGGTCCGCTCCCACTCCTCGCGGCTCGACAGGAACATCGAGCCGCCCGCCCCGATCCCGGCATTGTTGATGAGCAGGTTGATGTGATCGACGCCGAACTGCTGGGCGATCCGCTCACGTGCCGCTTTGAGTTGATCTTCCTGTGAAACGTCGGTCACCACCGAAAGGATGCGGGTGCCCTGCGGCGTACCATCCTCGCCGCACAACCGCTCTGTCTCGGCCATGCCCGCAGCCGAGACATCGACCATGGCGACATGGCAGCCTTCGGCGACAAGCTGGCGCACCAGTTCGCGCCCGATCCCCGATCCGCCACCGGTAACAACGGCAATCTTTCCCGAAAAATCCTTCACGC
Source organism: Novosphingobium sp. (assembly GCA_020446595.1). Lineage (GTDB taxonomy): Bacteria > Pseudomonadota > Alphaproteobacteria > Sphingomonadales > Sphingomonadaceae > Novosphingobium. The sequence goes on from JAGREJ010000218.1 coordinate 1,546, forward strand.
GTCCTCCCGCGCCGCTGTTCAGACAGAGCGACGTCGGCAATTATCCTCGACCGGATTGCCTTGCGGCGCAAGGCCGATCATGGCGTCCCGCAAAACTTATCGAGCATCGCGTGGAAGTGGCGGATCTGCGCTTCCTGGCTGGGGTTGAACGTGGCGCCACGGAAACCGCGCGACTTCATGCCTTCATTAACCGCTTCCATGTTGTCGAAGTCTTCCTCAAGGAAGGGGTTGTTGCCTCTGAAAGCCTCGAACCCTTCGAACAAGGAAGGCGCCTCCGGTCCCGCGTAGTCAGCGGGATAGCGCCCCAGCGACCATATATCGACGGTGCACATGTCCCGATCCTTCTCGTCGGGAACCGCGCGATAGACCAGCGCGCCATCGAGCGAAGGCAGGATGATCATGTTGGGGAAGATGTGCCAGTCGGTTCCCGCCTGCTTCCAGGCAGCAAGCGTGAGATCGCGCGGAAACTTTGCGCCGGTCTTCTCGGTCTCCTCGATCACGGCGGCGTAGAAGGTATCCATCACCTGCTCTGGCGACGTCCCTTCGGGGAGCGCCTTGATCCGGTCGGCCGCTTTCATCGTGGGTTCGAGGGTGAGAGCAAACAACGTGTCGTACTGGTGAGCCATGTTCGCCCACAGGTTCTCCTGAACGGTGCTGGCGGTTTTCCAGGAGTTCGCGCCACGCAACCGATAACTGGTCAGGCCGCCGCCTTCGGACCAGAACATCCCGTGCGCGCCGCGTGCAGCGCCTGGCGCGACACCCGGTCGGTAGTCGATGCCAAGTTTGTGGGTCTCGCCGGCGTGGTAGGCCTCGTTGAACGCCTCGACAAAGACCTTCCAGTTGATCGGAGCCTCGATGCGCGCCCAGAAATGCGGTTTGCAGTCCTCCAGGTGGAAGGGATCGAGCGCTTCGGCGACGGGAGCGATCCAGCTTTCGAGAGGCTCGGCCTCCGGATCGAGGTTGACGAAGACGAACCCGCCCCAACGCCCGACGCGGATTTGCGGAATAGCGAGCGCCTCCTTGTCGAAGGCCGAGCAGCCGTTCCAGTCCTCCTCATTGGTGGCGCTCTTGAGCGATCCGTCCCATCCAAACCGCCAGCCGTGGAAGCGGCAGGGTATCTCATGGCCAAGCATGCCGTGGCTGCGATCGACCAGCCGGCGGCCGCGATGCTGGCACACGTTGTAGATCGCAGAGAGGTCGTCCGGCCCCTCGCCGGTGCGGATCACCAGCACCGGGTCGTCCATGATCGAGTGCGCGACGAAGCTGCCGACCGCACCCAGTCGATCCTCCCGGCAAACCATCTGCCAGGTCCGGGGCCACAGCCTGTCGCGCTCGGCGGCGTCGCGCGCCGGACTCGTCCAGCGATCCACCGGGACGAAAATATCGGGTTCGAAGGTGTCCGGTGCCTGCTGCTTGTTCATGAGCGAATCCTCTCCGCCAGCACTATGGGTCCGCATTGCGCGGCTACCAACAGGTTTCTGTCATCGAACCGCGGCAGTGAATTTGATCGAGCGCAACCGGGCCTGATCGCCGTCGCATGGCAGCCGTACGGCACATGCGCAGGTCAGGTCACGGAGTTCCGCACCACTTGTCGAGCATCGCGTGGAAGTGGCGGATCTGCGACTCCTGATATGGATTGTAGGTCGCGCCCCGGAAACCGCGCGACTTCATGCCGTCGTTGACCGCCTCCATGTTGTCGAAGTCCTCTTCGAGGAACGGGTTGTTGCCGCGAAACGACTCGAAATCCGCAAAGCAAGCGGGTTCTTGCGGCCCCGCGTAGTCCTTCGGATAGCGGCCCAGGGACCAGATATCGACCACGCACTTGTCGCGATCCTTCGCGTCGGGCACCGCGCGATAGACCAGCGCGCCATCGAGCGAAGGCAGGATGATCATGTTGGGGAAGATGTGCCAGTCGGTCCCCGCCCGGTTCGATGCCTCCATGGTCAGGTCGGACGGGAAAGAGGCACCGGACTTCTCTGTCTCCTCGACAGTGTATTCGTAGAACCTGGTCATCACCACGTCGGGCGGCGTATCGTCCGGTAGTTCGCGAAGGCGCTCGGCCGCCTTCATGGTCGGCTCAAGCGTGAGCGCGAACAGCGTGTTGTACTGGTGCGCCATGTTCGCCCACAGGTGCTCCTGCAGGGTCGTGCTCATTTTCCAGGAGTTCTTGCCCGGCACCTTGTATTCGCCGAAACCACTCGCCTCGGACCAGAACTGGCCGTGCGGCCCATGTGTGCCCGAGGGCGACTTCATGCCGCGGTAATTGATGCCGATGATGTGGGTCTCGCCCGAGTGATACCCCTCATTGAACGCCTCGATGTAGGTCTTCCAGTTCACCGGCGCGTCGATGCGCGCCCAGAAATGCGGGCGACATTCCTCAAGGTGGAACGGATCGAGATGTTCGGCGACCGGCGCGAGCCAGGTGTCGAGCGGTTCGGCCTCGGGATCGAGATTGACGAACACGAATCCGCCCCAGCGGCCCACCTGGATCTGCGGTATCGAGAGCTGCTGCTTGTCGAAGGCCGGACACCCGTCCCAGTCATCCTCGTTGGTCGCGCTCTTCAATGCGCCGTCCCAGCCGAACCGCCAGCCATGGAAGCGGCATGCGATCTCGTGGCCCAGTGTCCCGCTCTTGCGATCGACGAGCTTGCGCCCGCGATGCTGACACACGTTGTAGATCGCCGAAATGTCGTCCGGCCCCTCGCCGGTGCGGATCACAATGACCGGATCGTCCAGGATCTGATGCGTGCAGAAATTGCCGACCGAGGAAATCAGGTCCTCGCGGCAGACCAGCTGCCAGGTCTTCGGCCAAAGCTTCTCGCGCTCGGCGGCATCGCGCTGCGGACTCGTCCAGCGGTCGGCCGGAACGAACACGTCGGCCTTGAATTTGTCCTGTCCCTGCTGCTCGGTCATCTATTCTCGCCTCTCATCCAGCAAAACGGGAAGGCGCCCGAAGGCGCCCCATATACCATGTCGCATTAGACATGGCCCCGGCAATCGATCCTGCGCAAGTCCCGCAGCGACACGATCAGTCCAGCTTGTAAAGCTCGCGCACGTTGTCGCGCAGAATCCAGCGTTTCTGATCCTCGGTGAGACCGGCGAACTGTTCGGCGATCACGTCCTGGCTCCACGGCCAGGTCGAATCCGAATGCGGGAAATCGCTCGCCCACATCAGTCTGCGCGGGTTCATCTCGTCCACCGCGCGCAGCGCCGAATAGTCATCCTGGAACGTGAGATAGATGTTCTCGCGGAAGAACTCGCTGGGCATCTTCGAGAGCTCCTCGCACTTCTGCCAGAACCGGTGCCGCTCATAGGCATGGTCCATCCGGTACATGAAATGCGGAACCCAGCCCGCATCGGCCTCGACGCAGACGAACTTGAAATCGGGATTGCGATCGAACACGCCGCCATAGATGAACATGCCGATGATGTCCTGGCAGCCGCGGATGATCGCCTGGAAGAAATTGAGGCGCGGGCCGCGCACATTGGTGCCGGTATCGGTCCGCGCGGTCAGGATATGGAAACTGACGGGCAGATCCATATCGACCGAAGCCTGCCACAGGGGATCAAAGCGCGGATCGTCATAGTCGAACTCGGTGCAGGGGTAGCCGGGCATCATCACGCCCTTGAAACCCTGATCCTTGATCTCGCGGAAATCCGCGATCGCTTCCTCGACCGAGCGCACCGCCGTCTGACCAAGGCCATAGATGCGATCGGGAGCCTCGCCCACGTAGGTTTCCAGCCAGCGATTGTAGGCCTTCATGCAGGCGTTCTTGTAATCAGGATCCTGCAGGTTGCAGATCAGCATGCCGATGGTGGGATAGATGAATTCGGCGGCGACGCCGTCCTTGTCCATATCGGCGACACGGTATTTCGGATCCCAGCCGCTGCGGTGCAGTTCGGAGAACCGGTCACCTTCGACGCGGATGTCTTCCGGAGCCTTGCCCGCCGCGGCCAGCGAGTTCAGCCCGATCGGATTGGGAAAGCCCTCGATCAGATACTTGTCGCCGCCGCTTTCCTTGTGATCGATGATATGCGGCGCGCGATCGCGATAGGCCGGGTCGATGAAATCGACATAGCAGTGCGGCGGCTCGACAATATGCGAATCCGCGGAAATCGGCGCGGTGGTGACATCGACCGCGGGAATCTTGCTCATTTCGTTCATGGCTATCCTCTCAGGGTTCGCACGTTTATGGACGACAGGAAGCCGCCGACGCGAAGCGCCAGCAGAATGTGGCGCGCCCCGCGCCTTGTCAACGCAAAGCGGCGTAGCGAACCCGACATCTGCAAAAGAAGTTATTCTATTGCTTTCGCGGCGCGTTCCGTGTTGGAGCTTGCAGCCATGGCACGGGACCGACACGGATCATGAGCGCAACTGCCACAGATGCACCGACCGATGGCGCGGGCTCGGCGGTGCCGCCCGAAATGAGCGCCGCCTATCGCCGCTACGCGATGTTCCTGCTGCTGCTGATCTGCATCATCAACTATCTCGACCGGCAGGTCGTCTACATCCTCGGCGAACCGATCAAGGAGGAGCTCGGCCTCGCCGACTGGCAGCTCGGCCTGCTGAGCGGCCTGGCTTTCGGCCTTCTCTACACCTTCCTCGGCCTGCCAATCGCACGGCTGGCCGAACGCGCCAACCGGCCGCTCATCATCGCCTCGGCAACCGGGGTGTGGAGCGTGTTCACGGTGCTGTGCGGCTACGTGACCAATTTCACGCAACTCGCGCTCGCCCGCGTCGGCGTCGGCGTCGGCGAGGCAGGCTGCACGCCGCCCGCCCATTCGTTGATTGTCGATTATGCCGAACCCGAAAAGCGCAGTTCCGCACTGGCCTTCTACGGGCTAGGTCCGCCGCTCGGCGGACTGCTGGGCATGGCTTTCGGAGGCCTGATTGCCGACGCCTATGGCTGGCGTACGGCGTTCCTGCTGGCCGGAGCGCCGGGCCTCGCCTTCGCCGTGCTCGCCGCGCTCACTCTGGTCGAGCCGCGCAACCGGATCAAACAGGCCGCCGAACGCATTCGCGAAGCCACGCCAAGCCTGATCGCGACTCTCAAATACCTGTGGTCGAAGGAAAGCTACCGCTTCATGGCGGTGGCACAGATCCTCAAGGTTTTCATCCAGCTTGGCTATGCGCCGTTCCTCGCATCGTTCTATCTGCGCAACCATGCAAGTGAGCTTCAGGCAACGGCTACCAGCCTTGGCGGCGCGCTCGGCTACGATCTCGGCGCCATCGGGCTGCTCGGAATCGTCCTCGGCGTCAGCAACGGCCTTGGCGGTGCGATCGGCGTGTGGTTCGGCGGCATGATGGCGGACCGCTACGGCAAGCGCGATGTGCGCAACTACGTGCGCATTCCGGCTATTCCGGCAATTGCCGGGATACCGGTTTTCGTTACCGCCATGCTGGTGGACAGCGTGACGGTGTCGCTGCTGCTGATCTTCCTGCACGGTTTCATCGTTTCGATCTGGTACGGCCCCGCCTTCGCAGCGGCCTACAGCGTGTCTCCCGGCAACATGCGCGCGACAAATTCGGCGCTGTTGCTGTTCCTTTCCAATCTGTTCGGCCTCGGTCTCGCACCGCTTGGCGTCGGAATTGTCAGCGACATGCTCGGCGCGGACATGGGCGCGGGCGAAGGCCTGCGTTGGGCCTTGGTGATCCTCGCCATGGTCGGCTTCATCACTGCCTGGCTGTTCTGGCGCTCGGGCCGCACCCTCCAGCAGGATATGGTCGCCTTCTAGAGCATCGCGCGGAAAAGTGGGAACCGGTTTTCCGCGACCAGCGATGCGACCGACCTGAACTAGCGTCCCTTTTCGTCCCTGCCCTGCCGGTGCGCCTTGGGATGCGCATAGGGATGGTGCGCATAGTTCTCGTGAAGCGCGCGGAACTCCACCGCTTCCACCGCTGCGACATAGTCACGCCAGATCGCGATCAGCTTGTCTTCCGCTTCATAGTCGAACACGTCCTTGCGCCGCTGTTCATACTCGCCGCCATATTCCAGCGGGTTGTCGCGATACCACAGGACCGTGCGCGCTATCGCTTCGGGCGCGGGAACGAGATCGCGATAGCCCAGATCGGTGCGGATGGCAGTAACATCGCCGAGGAAGTGATAGGGGACCGGCTGGATCAGCGCGCGCTGGGCTTGCTCGACCTCTGGGATCGAGATCAGCTCCATTCCGACGCCCAGTGCGCGGGTGCCGATCTCGATCAACTGCCGCTGATCGACCTGTTGGTCGTCGGCGCAGTTGTAGGCCTTGCCAGCCGCCACCTCCGGCCTGTCCACCGCCAGAAGCAGCGCGTGCGCAGCATTTTCGGAATAGATATGCGAAAACAGCGTCATGCCCCCATGCATGACAACGATCGCGCGCCGCCCGTCGAGCACGCGGCGCACCAGCGACCATTCGCGCGGCGTGACCTGTCGCGGTCCGTAGACATAGGGATAGCGAAACAGCGTCGCGCCGGGCTGCGCATCGAACAGTGCGGCTTCGGCACGCGCGACCTGCCGCTCGAACTCGTGATCGCCCTCGCCAGCCAGCGGTGCATGCTCGGGCACGGGCACCAGCATGCCGGTCGGAAAATTCTCGCGCGGATCGACGAAGCCGCGATAGGCAACCGTCCCACCCACCGCAATGAAATGGCCGGTGCGCCCCTTCATCACCTGCGAGGTCACGCGCAGCCGCCCATAGGTCGCCACAGTAACGTCGAAGTTGCGCCCGTTCAGCGCCGCTTCCAGCGGCTCGGCGAAGTGCGGATCGCCAACCAGCCGCTCGACATCGTCGGGAAACGGATAGGGATGCACGCCACGATTGAGCACGCTCACCCGGTAGCCACGTTCGCGCAGCCCTTCGACTATATGCGGGCCGGTCGGCCCGGAGCCTCCGATCACCAGCGCGGTTCGAGCCATGGGCGCATCCTTTCGCTGCGCGTCAAAGCCAAATGCGAAAGGTCTGTCAAACCTTCGGGTTGCAGTGCATGCGGTTTCGCGCGAGTGCCAACGAGAACACGCGAAGGCAAAGGACAACATGTCGCAAAGCGATGGACCATCGGCCCTGCTCGACCACTTGCGCCCCGGCATGTCGGTTTACCTCCCCGGCGCGAGCGGCGAGATTCTCGCGCTGGCCAGAGCACTTTCGGAAGAGCCGGATAAGGCCGAGGGTGTGCATTTCACCAGTTGCCTGGTGCCCGGCATCAACGAGACGCTCGACTATGCGGGGCTCACGCCAAGCACGCGGGTTTCCACCTTCATGCTGCCCGCAGTCATGGGTGGAAGTCTCGCAGCGAAACGAGTGAACCTGTTGCCGCTGACCTACTACGGCGCGGCTCGCCACATCGCGGCGCAAAATTTCGATCTGGCCCTCGCCCACGTCACACCACCCGACGCGCAGGGACGCTGTTCGCTCGGCATTGCCAGCGACTTCGCGACAATTGCATGGAAGCAGGCCAGGCGCCGGGTGCTGGTCGTCAATCCCGCCATGCCGCGCCTGCCACGCGCCCTGACCATTGCGGCGAACGAAGCCGATGCGACCGTCACGCTTGAGGGCTCGATCGTCGAGCAGGACGACCGACCGGCAAGAGCCACAGCGCGAGCCATCGCCAGACGCGTCGCCGAACTGGTGCCGGACAAGGCGCATGTGCAGGCTGGAATCGGCGGAGCGCCCGGCGCAATCTGGGACCAACTCACCAGCCATCGCGAGCTGGTACTGCGCTCCGGCCTTGTCACGCCGGGTTTTCGCCATTTGGCCGAGGCAGGCGTTCTGGCCCAAGGCGGCGATCACGTGGTCGGGATCGCGCTGGGCCCGCGCGAGTTCTACGACTGGCTGACGGAAGCCGATCTCGTGAGGTTCGCCACCACGTTCGAAACGCATGGCCACAGTGCCCTGGCGTCTCTGCCTAACCTTGTCAGCATCAACAGCGCGCTCGAAGTCGATCTGTTCGGGCAGGTCAATGTCGAATGGCAGGGATCGCGCCTGTCGAGCGGCGTCGGCGGTGGGCCTGACTTCATGCGCGCTGCTCAAGCCTCTACCGGCGGGCGCTCGATCGTGGCCCTGCCCGCCGCCGCAAGACAGGGTTCGGTCTCGCGCGTGGTCGCCCGGCTCCATAAGTCCAGCACCAGCATTGCCCGCTCGGATGTAGACACCATTATCACCGAGCACGGCGTCGCCGAGCTGCGTGGCATGGGTCTCGACGAACGCGCAGAGGCGCTGATCTGCGTAGCCGCACCGGAGTTTCGCGACGGTATTGCCGCCGAATGGGACCGGCTTCGCAGCAAAATAGGCTGACGCGGTCCATTAATCCGCATAATTATGGATTGCACCGACCGCGATTGCATGCGAGCCAAGGTGTGTCATAAAATAATACTGCAGTGTCATTGAAATAACTAAAATATCAATGGGAGAGGGACGGATGATCGGAAAAACCACACGACAGGTGTGCCTGCTTGGCGTGAGCGTGCTGGCGCTCGGATCTACGCCTGCACTGGCGCAGCGAACCGGACCGCAGAACGCCTACGACGATGAGAATGTAATCATCGTTTCGGCCAACAAACGCGAACAGACGCTCCAGGAAACACCCATAGCCATCACTGCCGTCTCGGCCGAACAGGTCGAATTGCGCGGCATCAGCGAGACAAAAGACCTCGCGGCCATTGCCCCCAACGTAACTGTCAGCGGAGCGACCACAAACGCCACCGCGTCTGTCGTTACCATCCGGGGCATCGTCACCCCCGGCGACGAGACGCAGGGCTTCGACTCCCCCATCGGGCTGTATCTCGACGGAGTCTATCTGGCCCGCTCGGCCGCTTCATCCTTCGAAATCGGCGACATCGAGCGCATCGAGGTCCTGCGCGGCCCGCAGGGCACGCTG
>JAGREJ010000023.1 GCA_020446595.1 Novosphingobium sp.
ATGACCTTGGCCGACAGAGCCCGTCCCACCCGATCGAAACGCACGCACCCGGTGGCGAACATCAGGATCGCGCCCGCCAGCGAGGATATCGCTATCGGAACCAGACCGACACTCGCCAGCCCCACCGAGCCTGCCATGATCGCCAGCGCCAGCGGTGCCTTGGCGGTGCGCGGCATCTCGATACCGCCTTCGAGCATCAGCAGTCCGTCGCTTTCGGCAACCCGGCGCAGGTCGTCCGGCAGGCCCAGCATCAGCAGGACGTCGCCTTCGGCCAATGGCGCGTCGGGGCTGCGTTCACGCGTTTCGCCAAACGGCTGGCGCACCTGGTCCACGCCGAGAATCGCCACGCCTTCCAGTCCCCCCGTCTGCGGCGTCAGACCGATCAGGCGGCTGTCCGGCGCAACCAGCAATTCGGCGATGAGCAGGTCTTCTCCCAGACGGGTCGAATTGTTGCGCAGGCGCGTAATCAGCCAGGCGGGCGCGAGCGTGGCGTCCAGATTGCGGGCAGCGTCGCGCAGGTCGTCGATCGCGCCTTCGACAAAGACCCGCAGGCCGACATTGCCCGCTCCGGCGTGAGGCAGCCGCGCGTGAACGCCCTCGGGAAGCATTCCCCGCACTTCCTCGATCGTCTTGCCGACAACCTTCGAATCGGAATCGATCCGCAGTTTGGCAAGGAAAACCCGGTGATCCGGCGCGATCGTGGAACTGTTGTCGGGAAGCAACCTGGGCATCACCAGCCAGATGTACGGCAGGGCGACAAGCGCGGCGATCAGGACGATTGGCGTAAAATGGAACACGCCGATGGGTTCCATGCCGAGATCATTGGCAATCGAGACGACCAGCAGGTTGGTAGAGGTGCCGATGGTGGTCGCCATGCCGCCGATCAGGATCGCGGCATTGACCGGGATCAGCGTCTTGGAGGCGGCCATGCCGCCCCTCAGCGCCAGTTGTGCAAGGATCGGGATCATCAGGACGAGCACCGGCGTGTCGTTGATGAACATGCTCAGGAACAGGCACATGGTGAGCGTTACGATCAGCCCGACCTGCCGGTTGAGCAGCCATATCCGGTTGAGCGCGCGCGCGGCGGGATCGAGCGCGCCCGAGACGACGAGACCGCGCCCGAGGATCATCAGCGAGCAGATCGTGACCAGCGCGTAATGGCCGAAGCCCTCGAATGCGAGGCGCAGGCCGTAATACTTGTCCTTGCCCGGCAGCGGCGCGACATAGAGCCCGAGCGCGATCACCGCCACGGTCAGCAACGAGATGATCTCAACCCTCAGCCTGCCATTGGCAAAGGCGTAGAACATCGCCGCCGCGAGCAGCATCGCCCCGAGGGCATGCACGGATGGGGCAATTATGTCCGGCATTGCGATCCAGCGCAGTTGTCAGCCATGGGTCGATGCCCCTCCCCCGCTGCCGCCCGACCCCGCAGGCGCGGGCCGCGATCGCGACGAGCGTCCGCTCCATTCGACGCGATAAAGATCGAAACGCCTGTCGCGCAAATTCTGCACGGCCCCGGCCTGACGGCTGGTCAGCAGATCGTCCAGCGAAAGGTCGGCAATCGCGATCGTTTCGGTGTTTGCCGCCGTATCAGCGGCAACGCCGTCGCGCGCGAAGGGAAAATCGGACGGCGTCAGGATGGCGCTCTCGGCATAGTGCACGTCCATGTTCTCGACGTTGGGCAGATTGCCGACCACGCCCGAGGTCACGACGTAGCACTGGTTCTCCACCGCGCGCGCATGGCAACAGTATCGCACCCTGAGATAGCCGCGACGCTCGTCGGTGCAGAACGGCACGAACAGCAGCATCGCCCCCTGATTGACGAGGTGGCGCGCCAGTTCGGGAAATTCGCTGTCGTAGCAGATCATCACCCCGATCGGCCCGCAGTCGGTCGGGATCACGCTGGCCCCGTAACCGCCCTGGATATTCCACCAGCGGCGCTCCGAAGGCGTGGGATGCAGCTTTTCCTGCGTGTGCATCGAACCGTCGCGCAGGAAGATGTAGCTGACGTTGCGGATCTCGCCCTTCGACACCCGCGTCGGATGCGATCCGCCGATGATGTTGATGTTGTAGCTTACCGCCATGCGTTCCATGAACTTGCAGAACCGGTCGGTGTAGTTCGCCACCTTGTCGATGGCCTCGACAGGGCCGAGCTTCTTTTCCTCGATCGACAGCAATTCCAGAGTGAACAGCTCGGGAAACAGCACGAAATCCGCATTGTAGTCGGATGCGACATCGATCCAGTATTCGACCTGTTCCTCGAACTCGTCGATGGTGGCGATGCGGCGCATCTGGAACTGCACCGTGGCGACGCGCACCGATGAAGGCAGCCGCTCCTTGAAGCCGGCGATCTTCTTGCCGGTGTCGCGCGGCGCAATCGGATTGGGCCAGTACATCAGCACGGCATTGCCGCCGCTTTCCTTGTCGCTCGGGATGTAGTCGGGAAGGATGCCGCGCGGCTCATAGCCCTCGCTGAGCTGGAAGCTGATGACCGAATCGCGCACCTTGCGGTCAAGCACCGCCTGGAGGAATTCCTCGGGAGTCGGATAGGTCCGCTTGCGCCGCGCGAAGCCGGGCATCCGTCCGGCAAAGGCGATACCCTTCAGCTCAAGATCCTGACACAGCTCCTTGCGCTTGCGATAGAGCCGCTGGCCGATCCGCAAGCGGCGATAGGCCGGATCGACGCACACCTCGAAGCCGTAAAGCACGTCACCGCCATCGGCGGGCGGGCGTCCGTATCCGCCGGCGCTGATCTCCTCCCAGTCATGCGGGGAAAACGCCTGCTCTTCGGTCAGCACCATCGTGGCGCAGTGGCCCACTATCGCGCCTTCGTAATCCGCGACGAACTGGCCCTCGGGAAAGTTGTTGATCTGGCCCCGGATCTCAGCGGAGGTGAAGGCCTCGGCCCGGCCATAGACCTTCACCGAAAGCCGAGCGACGGCGCGCGCATCGCTTGCCCTGGCGGGGCGGATCAGGAGTTTCGCCTTGGTGTTCGGGGTCTTGGATGCGGGAACATTCGCCATGACAGCGTTTTAGGGCAAGCGCCCGCACAGTCCAGCTTTGCTGTTGTTGAACAAGGCCAAAGCCTGTATGTTCCCTAATTGTTCTATACGATTCGGAGGGCGATGCAAATGGTTCACACTGGTGGATGCCACTGCGGCACGGTGCGCTATGAATTCGACGATGGCGAACGGCGGACGGCGCTGTGTCATTGTTCCGACTGCCGCAAGAGCGCGGGTGCGCCGATGGTGGGCTGGACCGCGATCCCCAGCGACGCATTCCGGATCGTCACGGGCGAGCCGGTAACCTTCAACTCGTCGGGCGCATCCTATCGCAGCTTCTGCGGCACCTGCGGCACCGGCCTGTGGTTCGTGAACGAGGAGATGCTCCCCGGCATTATCGATGTGCAGACCGCGACGCTCGACGATCCCGGCGCCTTTGCTCCCAGAGCGCATGTCCAGATCGCCGAACGCATCGGCTGGATGGCGACGGCGCACGAGCTGCCGATGTTCGAGCGTTTTCCCGGAATGTAGCAGGCTGCGCTGGTCAGCCCCTGCCCCTGTAACCCTGCACGCCTTGATCGGGCACCCACAGGCCCTCCGGCGCGGTGCCAGACTGCCAGAACACGTCGATGGGAATGCCGCC
>JAGREJ010000219.1 GCA_020446595.1 Novosphingobium sp.
CAGATGCCGGTGCCCGGCGGCACGGCATAAAAATTGGCGAGCGACTTGGAGCCCCACTTGAGAAAGTCGTAACGCTCAAGGTTGCGCTGGTATTCGATCTCGACGTTTTCCTCGAAAGCCTTGGGATGGCCGAACTCGTCGACCATGACCGAGTGGTCGATCACGAGATTGACCGGAACCTGCGGATTGATCTTGCTGGTATCGCCGCCCAGCCCCTTGATCGCATCGCGCATGGCGGCAAGATCGACCACGCAGGGCACGCCGGTGAAATCCTGAAGCAGCACGCGCGCGGGGCGATACTGGATTTCCGCGCCGGTCGTCGGGTTCTTCTGCCAGTCGGCAATCGCCTTGATGTCATCGGTCGAGACGGTGAAGCCGCCATCCTCGAAGCGCAGCAGGTTTTCGAGCAGGACCTTCATCGAGAACGGCAGGCGCGAAATGTCGCCGATCTTCTCGGCGGCCTTGGCGAAGGAGTAATAGGCGTAGTCCTTGCCGCCCACCGTCATGGTGCTGCGGGTGCCGAGCGTGTCCTGTCCGACCTGAGTCATATGGCGAAAGCCTTTCGTTAGAATGGTCCTGCTGCACGGTCCCCTGGGTCTCATGCTGCAATGCGGAAAAAAGGGATTCGGAATGCCCGCCCGATGCGCGTTCGCAGGCCTGAGGTCAAGGGGCGAGGCCGAGTTGCGGGTTCTGGCGGCGCATCGCGATCCAGCAGCCGACGACGATCAGCCCGGCTCCCAGAATGGTCGGCACACCGACCGCCTCGTCGTAGAGCCACCAGCCGAACAGCGCGGCCCACAGGAAGCCGGTATATTCGACAGGGACGAGCGCCTGGGCTTCAGCGCGGGCATAGGCCCACGACAAGATCAGCAAGGCTGCGCAGGCAAGTAATGCGGCAAGCGCAATTTGTCCCAGCGTCGGCCATGTGGGCCAGTGCAGCCACCAGGGCGCGGCGCAGGCAAGGATCATGGCCATGAACAGGTTCTGCACCAGCGCGATCTCTACGGGTGAGGAGAGCAGCGCCTGCTTGCGCTGCAGCACGAGATTGAGAGCATAGAGCACGGCGGAAACGAGCACGGCGGCGATGCCGGATATTGCCTGATCGGACAAGGCGCCGCTCTGCATGCGCCCCGCGCCGATCACGACGACCCCGGCGATACCGAGCACCGAAGCGATTACCGCGCTCGGCTGGATGCGCTCGCCAAGCAGCAGCGCGGCGAAATAGAGCGCGATCAGGGGCGCGATAAACGAGATGGCGATAGCTTCGGCCAGCGGCAGAACCGTGATGCCATAGAAGAACAGCAGCGCCATGCCGCTCGTCACGACAGCGCGTTGCACATGCACCCGCAGGGCCGCGCGTCCGGCCAGCGGTCTCCCGGCGGCGAGCCAGACCGGCGTCATCATTGCCGCACCGAGGGAATTGCGCAGAAAAACAGCGGTATAGACCCCGGCGGCGAGCGCCGCGCCCTTCATCACCGCGTCCATCGCGCTGAAAATCGCGATCCCGGCGACGGTCATCGCGAAGGGAAGCAAGGTGCGATTGGCGGACATGGCCCGTCGCCTGTGATGCCGTGCGCAAAATAACGCAAGGCAAAGCGATTCATCTGTGGCTAAGGCGGGCGCAGCCACTATGACAGCGGGCTCACCAATCCGGACGGGGAACTAAAACGATGACGGCGATGACGAGGTTTCTGGCACGGTCGATTTCCGGTGCGGGACTGGTCGCGCTCGCTGCCTTCGGCGCCTCGGCACAACCCTCTGCCCCGGCCAATGCCGTCGATGCGGCTACGGCGCCTCCGGTCATCAAGCCAAAACCGGTGATCGAACCGACGATGCACTGGAACCTCGCCGATGCCTCGGTGCTGCTTTCCGTGATCGAAGGCATCGAGAGCGAGGGCCTGTTCCCTGCCGACTACCGGCCCGATCTGTTGCGCGCTGCCTTGGCGCAGGGTGAGGGTGCGGCGCTCGACGGGGCGGCGAGCACGTCGTTCGGCTGGCTTGCCGAAGACCTGCGCGACGGGCGCACGCCGATGAAGGCGCGGGTGCAGTGGTTTGTGGTCGATCCCGATCAGGACGACATGCCGACCGACAAGCTGCTCGCCGATGCGCTCACCCGGCACGACGTTGCCGGGGTGCTTGCCTCGCTGGCCCCCACCCATCGCGATTATGCCGCGCTGAAGGCGGCGCTCGCCGCGACGCCGCCCGAGAACAAGGCCCGCCGCGCGCTGATCCGCGTCAACATGGATCGCTGGCGCTGGCTGCGGCAGGATCTGGGTGAAATCTATCTGCTGACCAATGTGCCCGAGTTCCAGCTACGGCTTACCGTCAAGGGCAAGATCATCCGCTCCTATCGCACGGTTGTCGGCAAGCCCGGACGGACCGCGACGCCGCAGCTTGCCGAAAGGGTGACGGCGGTGGTCTTCAACCCGACCTGGACAGTTCCGCAGTCGATCGTGAAGGGCGAAGGACTCGGTGCGCGCTTGCTGGCCAATCCGGCAAGTGCAAGGGCGCAAGGCTACAAGGTGACACGAGGCAAGGACGGTTTCGTCACGGTCGTTCAGCAGCCGGGACCGGGTAATGCCCTGGGCCTGATGAAGATCGACATGCCCAATCCTCATGCAATCTATCTGCACGACACGCCCAGCAAGCAGTTCTTCAATCACGAAGTGCGCGCCTATAGTCACGGCTGCATCCGCACTGAGCGGGCGGTCGAACTGGGCATGACCATGGCGATCCTTGGCGCGAAGATGCCCGCTGCCGAAGCGGCCGCGCTATCGACTGCGCGCGAATATAAGAAAGTGCCGATGACCCGGACCTTCCCGGTCTACCTGACCTATTTCACCATGGCGCAGGACATCGAAGGCGGGCTTCGCCAGTTCAACGACATCTACGGGCGCGACGCGCCGGTGCTCGCAAGCTTCGAGGCCGCTCGTCAGGTCAAGACCACCCAGCGCAAGAGCGACGAGGAAGTGATCGAACTCGACAATCCGCTGTGATAGCCTGCGCGCCTTAGGGAGCGCGGTATGACCCGATACGATCTGATTAT
>JAGREJ010000024.1:0-2326 GCA_020446595.1 Novosphingobium sp.
CCGCCAGACCGCCATTCCCGAAGTACAGGTCCGCCTGCGCTGGCAGCCGGGCACCGTGGCGTTCTGGGACAACCGCAGCACCCAGCACTACGCCGTCGCCGATTACGACGACGACCGGCTGATGGAGCGGGTGACGGTCTGCGGCGACAGGCCCCATTGAGCTCGTATTGGTATCTGATCCGGAGCTCGCACGCCGCGCGCTTCGGATCGGCCGCTCAGACCGTAACGGCAGTGCCCGAGGCGCTGACCATCAGCATCGAGCCGTTCTGGCCGAGCACTTCGTAGTCGAGATCGACGCCGATCACTGCATTGCCGCCGAGCTTGGCCGCTTCGGCCTTCATTTCCTCAAGTGCTTCCCCGCGTGCGCGGGCGAGAACGTTCTCATACTTGCCCGAGCGCCCGCCGACGATGTCGGTGATCGAGGCGAACAGGTCGCGAAAGATGTTCGCACCGACGATGACCTCACCGGTAACGATGCCATGATATTGCCTGACCGGCTGGCCTTCGATCATGGCGGTGGTGGTAACGATCATGGTGCATTCTCTCGCATGGCGGGCCTCAAGCCCTGGACATGATCGAGATGGCCCTCAAGCAGGAAAATTCAACCGATGCGTAGCGCGGCCTTGCCCTTGGTAGCGGCGTCAGCCGATGCCTAGCGCAGCCTTGTAGGTATCGAGCACCATTTCCATCTCGCGCCGGTCGTCGGGCTTCATTTTCCGCAGGCGCACGATCTGGCGCATGATCTTGACGTCATACCCCACCGCCTTGGCCTCGGCATAGACATCGCGGATGTCATCGGCGATTCCCTTCTTCTCTTCCTCGAGCCGCTCGACCCGCTCGATCAGGAGACGCAGGCGATCGTCGGTGGGTTCGGCATCGGACATGAGGGGTGGGCTCCGGCTGGATGTGATTGGATCGCCGGGCTGTTAGCCGCGCGCTTCGATTCGGTCCAAGCGGGGCCACAGCGGGACTTGTGGAAAGCATGCCGCAGTACCTGCCCATGTCACGATGACGACAGGAGCCACCCCGCAATTCCGCCAATCTGAACGGCTGCAATCAGGTAGAGGCAGGCTGAGAACGGTTGCTTGCGAGTTTTGTGCCTGAACCTCTTGCGGGCAAGGAACGCGCCTGGTGTGCCTCCGATCAGCGCAAGGCCAAGCAGATTGGTCTCGGACACACGACGATCGCCCCTAATTGCCGCCTGCTTGTCATACCAAAAGCTCAGCACTGTCCAAATGTTCACCGCGGACAACGCCATTACCACGTAGAGCCATGCTGGCACGTGCCGATACCTTCGCTCAGACTTCGCGAAACTGGTCGAGCGCCGGTGGCCGGTGGAGGCAATCGGCGAAGCGGAACGGCCGCGCCACCAGCGGCGGAACCTTGCCCGCAGCCGCGTGAAGCGGATTGAGAAATACGACATCGGCCTCGGGCAGAACGTGCGAACGGATGGTAGCAAGCAGCGACCGACGAGAGTCCAGCCAGTCATCGACCCATCGCGTCGTTGCCTCGCGCGGCAGGTCCGGTTCGATCCGCTCGGGCGAAGCATCCACCACGGTCCAGCCAAGGCAATATTCGGCTTCCATCCAGTCAGGCTCATGCATGGCGTAGCGAAGGGTCACCAGCACGGCGAGACCCGCCTCGCTTGCCAGTGCAACAACTGGCCGCCCCGGCGAGGAATAACGCCCTCCGTGCAGCCGCGCGCCTTCGCCATCGAGAGCAAGTTGCCCCGGTCGCGCCAGACGCCAGAGCTTCACCGGGCTTCGCTCAATGCGTTCCGCCGTTCTTCTTCAGGCTCTCCTCCATCCGCGCCATCTGCTCAGGGCTAGCCTCGGTCTGGTATTTCGCTTTCCACTCATCGAACGGCATGCCGTGGATCAGCGCGCGGGCCTCCATCTTGTCGCCCTGGTATCCGGCATCGCGGATCCAGTCCGACAGGCAATTGCGGCAGAAGCCCGCCAGCCCCATCAGATCGATGTTCTGTGCGTCGTGGCGATTGCGCAGGTGGCGCACCAGCCGCCGGAAGGCGGCCGCAGCCTGGGCATCGTCGAGCGTATCGAGCGGGTCGGTTCCGGTCATGTTCAGGCAATCCTTGCTTGGGTTTCCCGGTGCTTTGCCATAGGACGCGGCTGCCTGCAAAATCGCGCGCAAAAGGGGACCGGAAACTTGTCGAGCAATACCGCGCAAGAGCTCATCAAGCGCAGACGCAAGGTCAAGATCATGGCGACGCTTGGCCCGGCAAGCAGTTCGCCGGACATGATTGCGCGGCTGGTGCGCGCGGGCGCCGACGCCTTCCGCCTCAACATGAGCCACGGCGACCATGCCG
>JAGREJ010000024.1:2365-2661 GCA_020446595.1 Novosphingobium sp.
CCCATCGCGGTGCTGTGCGACCTGCAGGGTCCGAAGCTGCGCGTCGGAACCTTCGCGAGCGGCGAGGCCACGTTACGCCACGGCGCGCACTTCACACTGGACCGCGATCCGGCTCCCGGCGACGATACGCGCGTCTGCCTACCGCATCCCGAACTGTTCGAGATCCTCAAAAAGGGAGAGCGGCTGCTCGTCGACGACGGCCGCATCCGCCTCAAGGTGTTGAAAGCGAGCGAGGACGCAATCCTTTGCAGCGCCGAGGTCGGCGGAGTCATCTCCGACCGCAAGGGCGTCAACGT
>JAGREJ010000024.1:2789-22517 GCA_020446595.1 Novosphingobium sp.
ATGGGCGGCTATGGCGCGCTGATGGCCAAGATCGAAAAACCCTCGGCAGTGCGCCATATCGATGCCATTATCGAACTCAGCGACGGCATCATGGTGGCGCGCGGCGATCTGGGTGTCGAGCTCGATCCAGAGCAGGTGCCGCCCTTGCAGAAGCGCCTTGTCGAAGCCGCGCGCAAGACCGGCAAGCCGGTAGTGGTGGCGACCCAGATGCTCGAATCGATGATCGAGCGCCCGACGCCGACGCGCGCAGAAGTCTCCGACGTCGCCAACGCCGTTTACGACGGGGCCGACGCGGTGATGCTGTCTGCGGAGACCGCCGTGGGTGACTGGCCCGTCGAAGCCGTGACCATTATGGACCGGATCGCCGGACAGGTCGAAGGCGACGCCACCTATCTCGAACGCATCCACATTGCCGAAACCCCGCCCGACGCGACCACGGCGGATGCACTGGCACTATCCTGCGCAAGGATTGCCGACACCCTGCCGATCGAGGGGATCATCGTCTTCACCGGTTCGGGATCGACCGCGCGGCGCGTCGCGCGCGAGCGGCCGGGAGTGCCGATGCTCGTGCTCACGCCCAGCGTCCAGACAGCCCGGCGCGTCGCCCTGCTGTGGGGCGCGCATGCGGTCACGACCAAGGACATCGGCAGCTTCGAGGGCATGATCGCCAAGGGCAAGCGCATGGCCCTTCGCCATGGTTTCGGCGGCGCGGGATCGCGGCTGATCGCACTGGCCGGAGTCCCGTTCGGCACGCCGGGATCAACCAACCTGATCCACGTCGTCACGCTTTCGGGCACCGAGCTGAAGGCACCGGCAAAATGAACGCGCCGGGAATCAAGCCTTGCCGCAACGCAGTAACCGGCTTGCAAAGTCTCGGAACCGACCGTAAGGGCGCCCGAATTAATCGCGCGATTAAATCAGCGCGTCGCAGAACAGGGAAACGATGACGCTCCGCCGCCTTTCCGGCCTGCCGCTTGCAGGCGCCTGCATGGTCGCCGCATTCGGCGCACCTGCGGCCCATGCCCAGGACTCGGCCCCTCGCGAACCACGCGATTCAGACGATCGCACGATCATCGTCTCGATCAAGAACCCCTCCGCCGATCCCGATGCCTACACCGGCAGCGTCAGCGAGATCAGCCTCGAGGATCTCGACGCCCGCAATGTCACCGATCTTGCCTCGCTCAGCTACGTTGCGCCCAACGTCTCGCTCGATCCGATCGGCACCTTCAAGGGCGTGGCCAATTTCTCGATCCGGGGCCTCGGCATCAACAGTTCGATTCCTTCCGTCGAGCCGGCTGTCGGCCTGTTCATCGACGGGGTCTACATGGGCGTCAACGCAGGCACCGTGTTCGACCTGCTCGACGTGCGCAGTGTCGAGCTGCTGCGCGGCCCGCAAGGCGTGGCCTTCGGCCACAACACGACCGGCGGCGCCGTGCTGGTCAACACCGGCGATCCCTCGTTCGACTGGCTTGGCCATGCCTCCATCGCTTACGAAGCGCCAATCGACGGCGGTCGCGGTGGGCCGCAGGCAACCGGACGGGCGGTCGTCTCCGGCCCGCTCAGCTCGAACCTGGCGATGCGCCTCGCCGTGCTGCACACTACCGACTCGGGCTACTTCCGTAATCAGTTAACCGGTGGCGATCTTGGCAAGAGCGAGACGACCACGGTGCGTGGCGCGCTGACATACGAGGCTACGAGCCGCCTTACCCTCACCGCCAAGGCCGAGTGGCTCAAGAGCGACGGTGATGGCGCATCGACGCACAATAACGGCCAGTTCCCGCGCGACGAGTTCGACCTGTCGATCGACCAGATCGGCTTTTACCACAGCAAGAACCGCTTCGCCGTGCTGCGCGCCGAATACGAGCTGGACACCGGCGTCATCACGAACATCGCGGGCTGGCGCAAATACGATCAGCGCACCCGCAACGACATCGATTCCTCGCCGGTCAAGATTTTCGATTCCGATACCGGCACCCATCAGGAACAATGGTCGAACGAGCTCTACTATGCCGCCGACCTCGGCCGCGTTGGCTTCACGATTGGCGCCTACGTGTTCCAGCAGGACCTGGGATACGATGAATCGCGCGACCTGACCGGGATCGGATTCGGTTTCCAGTATGGCGGCGGCACGCAGGACCACGAGGTTTATGGCCTCTATGGCCAGCTCGATTACGATCTCACCCGTGCGCTGACGCTCAGCGTCGGCACGAGATGGTCGCGCGAGGAAAAATCAGCCCGCATCACCTATGTTCGACCGCGCGAGGAATGCTCTTCGATCGAGGGCACCTGTCCCGTCACCGGTATCAATCCGGCTACCGGCGAGAACAACGGGTTTACCGACAAGCGCGCCTGGACCAATCTCGCGCCGCGCATTGCCCTGACCTGGCGGCTGGCGCCGACAACCAAGCTCTATGCCAGCGCGACGCGCGGCTTTCGTTCGGGCGGTTACAACCTGCGCATTACCCAGCCCGCCGCCTTCGAGAGCGTGAGCGAGGCGCTTGGCACCGTAGCCTTCGATGCCGAGCGCATCGACAGCTTCGAGGCTGGTGTAAAGTGGCGCTCGGCCGACCGCAGTGCGCGGATCGAGGCGGCGCTGTTCTGGATGGACGTCAACAGCCTGCAGCGCGAGATCAATGTGCCCAGTCTGAGTTCGGGCCTTGCCCAATCGATCTACAACACCGCCGATGCGCGCATCAGGGGCGGCGAAATCGAGGCGGAATACGCAGTGACCGCCAACCTGCATGTCTCGGCCAACCTCGGCTATGTCGATGCCCGTTACACGCAGGCGTTCTTCGACATCAATTCGGACGGAGTGATCGACGGGGAAGACCTCGATCTCGCCCTGCCGCGCGCGCCGGAATGGACCTGGGGTGGATCGATGGACTGGTCGGCCCCGATAGGCAGCGGCTCGGCCAGCCTGTTCGCCAATGCCTTTTTCCAGCATCGCGCCGAATATGCCTATACTGACAACAACTGGGGTTACAACACGCCGTCCAACCGGCTTGATGCGAGCTTCGGCATAGAGCTGGGCGATCCGCGAATCCGCTTCACGCTGTTCGGTCGCAACCTGCTCGATGAGTTGCAGTTCGGCGGCGATACGCAGCTTCCCTTCGCGGGCGGCGGCCAGTCGGACGGGGACAACGAGCCGTTCGACCCGAACCCGGCGGCGGGAACCTTCTCGCCTGCCTTCAAGGGCCGGACGCTGGGCCTCGAAGTGTCGATGGATTTTTAAAGCATCGCGCGGGGAAATTGGGACGGGTTTTCCGCTCCCAGCGATGCGACAACAAGAACGGGGGACGCGAGATGGTCGCCATTACCATTGTCTATGAGGGCGATCTGCACTGTGAGGCCACGCATGGGCCTTCCGCGACAAGGCTGACCACCGACGCGCCGCTCGACAATGGCGGCAGGGCGGAAAGCTTCTCACCCACCGATCTTGTCGCGACGGCGCTGGGCACCTGCATGCTCACCGTCATGGGCCTCAAGGCGCAATCCCTCGAAGTCGATATTGCCGGAACGACGGCGACAATCGAAAAGGAGATGGCGAGCGCGCCGCGCAGGATCGGCAGGCTTACGGCCAAGGTGCAGATACCCCGCGAGCTTCCAGACGATGTGCGTGAACAGCTCGAACGTGCCGCCATGACCTGCCCGGTCTATCAGAGCCTGTCCGAGAAGATCGACAAGCAGATCGATTTCGTCTGGGGTTAGCCGCGCGCGCCAAACAGCGCCGAGCCAACTCGCACATGGGTCGCGCCAAGCATCACGGCGGTTTCGTAGTCGCCGCTCATGCCCATTGACAGCTTGTCGAGTCCATTGTCCGCCGCCATTTTCGCCAGCAGCGCGAAATATGGCGAGGGTTCAACGCCGAATGGCGGCACGCACATGAGCCCCATCACCGGAATGCCCGCTGCGCGCGCTTCTGCCAGCAAGGCAGGCACGTCGGCAATCGGGCAACCGCCCTTCTGCGCCTCCTCGCCAATGTCGACCTGCACAAAGCACGGCACCTGCCGTCCCGCCTTGTCGAACGCCTTGGCAAGCGCGCTCACCAGCGAAGGGCGGTCGAGCGAGTGGATGCAATCGAACAGACGCACCGCGTCCTCGGCCTTGTTCGACTGCAACTGGCCGACGAGATGGAGCGAAAGGCCCTCATGCGCCTCCTGCAAGGCGGGCCATTTGGCCTGTGCTTCCTGCACCCGGTTCTCGCCGAACACGCGCTGTCCGGCCTCGATCAGCGGCGCAATGGCTTCGGCGGGATGGGTCTTGGAAATGGCGACCAGTTCGATCTGCGACGGCTCGCGGCGCGCGATCTTCGCGGCTTTCGCAATGTTGTCGTATACTTCGGCAAGGGCGGAGGCTGGTTCGGTCATGCCGCGCTGCTATAGCGCCCCGATGGAGCAGCGCCACCGCCTTCCTGCCATCTGGCTCGTCACCGATGCGCGCAACGATGCGCGGCTTGAACAGGCGCTGCGCCGCCTGCCGCGCGGATCCGGGCTGATATTCCGGCACTATCATCTGCACGGCGCGGCGCGGCGCGCGCGTTTCGAGGCACTGGCGCGGCTTGCACGAGCGCGCGGACATCTGGTGGTGTTGGCAGGAACCGTAGTCGAAGCGCGGCGCTGGGGCGCGGACGGTTTCTACGCGTCACCCCGCAAACTACACCCAGGGCGGGCCGGGCTCTTGGCAATCGCGACCGCCCATTCCCTTCGCGAAATCGGTCAGGCCAACCGCTCGCACGCCGATGCGATCCTGCTTTCTCCCGTCTTTCCAACACGTTCCCATCCGGGCGCACCTTCGCTCGGCGCCACGCGCTTTCGCTTGCTGGCTCGCCATGCCCGGATGCCCGTGGTCGCGCTCGGGGGCATGAGCAAGCGCCGTGCCCGCGCCCTTGCATGGGAAAATTGGGCAGCGATTGACGGTATTTGAAGCGCGAACGCGAAAAAGTGGACACCGGTTTTTCGCAAAAGATCGCGCGACCACAAGAACATAACCCAAATCATGAGTCCTTGGATTCATTCGGATTCTTGACGCGGAGTCACCCCTTAGCGCATTATCCGTTTCCGGATCCGGGGGAATGACGATGGCGACACGCGCGAGCACGAGGCGCAGGGCAGCACGAACCGACTGGCGCGCGGTCTTGCGCCGCGCTGTTCGCCGTTCAAGCGAACTGACCGGCGCGGTTGCGCTGTTCGCGGCCATGGTATTTCTGGCACTGGCGCTCGTGTCCTATCGGCAGACCGATCCATCCACTTCCACCGCCGCCGGCACCGAAGTGCTCAACTGGATGGGGCCTGTCGGCGCATGGCTGTCGGAGCGGGTGCTGTTCCTGTTCGGACCCGTTGCAGTGCTGTTGCTGCCGCTTCTCTATGTCTTCGCACGCAAGCTGTGGCGGCTGGTCGAGGAGGAAGACGGGCTTGCCGAGCCGAGCGACCAGCGCTGGTGGTGGCCGATCGCCCTGCTGGTCTTCGCGATGGTGCTGATCTGCACCGTGCTCAGCCTGATGTTTACCGGGCCGGGCGGCTCGCTGCCCGCCTCGATGGGCGGCATTTCCGGGCTGCTCGGCGCCAAGGCGATCACCGCACTGGCGGCCCTGCTGCCGGAAGCCGCGCAAAGCTGGACCGTGCTTGGCGCCGCGCTGGTGTGCCTTATTGCGGGCTGCGTGATCGCGGGGCGGGTGTTCGCGTTCGACTGGGCCGCCCTGCTGACCCTGCCAAGGGCGCTCGGTCGCCACCGGCTGGCTTTGCCCGACCGCAGCGAAACGGTGCTGACGCGCAAGGCGGCCAGCGATGACGACGGCCCGCCGCTGCCGCGCGCAGCGCTTCCCATCGGCCCCGCGCGCAAGGCGCCAGAGATCGTCGATCCCACCAGTCCGGCCAAGGCGGCGCGGGCGGGAACCGGCAAGCGGCAGAAAGACCTGTTCGAGCAATTCGAGCTGCCTTCGCTCGACCTGCTCGCCGATCCGCCGCCCAGCTCGGCCCAGAAGATCGACAAGCTCAGCCTCGAACGCAATGCGCGCCTGCTCGAAACCGTGCTCGACGACTTCAACGTCAAAGGCGAAATCACCGCCGTGCGCACCGGTCC
The DNA here is from genome assembly GCA_020446595.1 of Novosphingobium sp. GTDB lineage: Bacteria > Pseudomonadota > Alphaproteobacteria > Sphingomonadales > Sphingomonadaceae > Novosphingobium. The sequence continues at coordinate 8,868 of JAGREJ010000024.1, forward strand.
GGTCGTCACCATGTACGAACTGGAACCCGCGCCAGGCATCAAGGCCAGCCGGGTGGTCGGCCTCGCCGACGACATTGCCCGCAACATGAGCGCGATCTCCGCGCGCGTCTCGGCGATTCCGGGCCGCACCGTCATGGGCATCGAATTGCCCAATGCCGACCGGCAGATGGTCAGCTTCAAGGAGATGGTCGGCTCGGAAGCCTTCGTCGGCCACAAGGGCATGCTGCCGATCATCCTCGGCAAGGACATCGCGGGCGAGCCGGTGGTCGCGGACCTTGCCGCCATGCCGCACCTGCTGGTCGCGGGCACCACCGGATCGGGCAAGTCGGTCGGCCTCAACTGCATACTGCTTTCGCTGCTGTTCCGCTTCACGCCGCAGCAGGTGCGCCTGATCCTCGTCGATCCCAAGGTGCTCGAACTCAAGAGCTATGACGACATTCCGCACCTGCTCTCGCCCGTCGTCACCGAGCCGCCCAAGGCCGTGCGCGCGCTCAAGTGGGCGGTCGAGGAGATGGAACGCCGCTACCGGATGATGAGTGAGATTTCGGTGCGCAACCTTGCCAGCTTCAATGAGAAGGTCCGCGCCGCCCAGGCCAAGGGCAAACCGCTCGGCCGCCGGGTCCAGATCGGCTTCGATCCCGACACCGGCGAAGAACTCTACGAAGAGAACCAGCTCGATTTCGAGGCCCTGCCCCAGATCGTGCTGATCGTCGACGAGCTGGCCGACCTGATGGTCACGGTCGGCAAGGAGATCGAGGTGCTGATCCAGCGCCTCTCGCAAAAGAGCCGCGCGGCGGGCATCCACCTCATCATGGCGACACAGCGCCCTTCGGTCGACGTCATCACTGGCGTCATCAAGGCCAACCTGCCCACCCGCATCAGCTTCGCCGTCACCAGCCGGATCGACAGCCGCACGATCCTCGGCGAGCAGGGCGCCGAACAACTGCTAGGCAAGGGCGACATGCTCTACAAGCCCAACACCGATCCGATCCGCCGCGTGCACGGACCGTTCGTGTCCGACGAGGAAGTCGAGGCCGTGGCCGAGGCATGGCGCGCGCAAGGCGAGCCGGACTACGTCGATTCGGTCACCGAGGAGCCGGAGGATGGATACTTCGGCTTCGACGACGAACTGACCGCATCCGACGATCCGGCGGAGCGCAAGTACCGGCAGGTCTGCCAGCTGGTGTTCGAGAACCAGAAGGTATCGGCAAGCTGGATCCAGCGGCAAATGGGCGTTGGCTACAACACCGCGTCCAAATGGGTCGAGCGCATGGAAGCGGACGGCTTCGTCGGACCCGCCAATCATGTGGGCAAGCGCGACATCTACCGCGACGAGAACGGCAATCCGTTGTAGGATGCATCGAAACGGGTGGAAGGAAACCGAATACATGCGTTCAATTGCGATGGCCGCGGCATCCGCGCTGGCTCTTTGTGCGGCCGCTCCGACCCTGGCGCAGGGCGCGAAGACATCCTCGGCAGTCGAACTTGCAGAGGCCGTCAATGGCCTGAAGCCGGGAACCTGGGTCTGGGCTCCGCAGATTTCCAGCGAAGGACCGGTAACCGTCCTTGTCGATCTGACCGCGCAGCTCGCCTTCGTCTATCGCAACGGGGTGAACATCGGCGTCAGCACGGTTTCATCCGGCAAACCGGGGCACGAAACCCCGACCGGCGTGTTCACCATCCTGCAGAAAGACGCGAACCACCATTCCAGCACCTACAACAATGCACCGATGTTCTTTCAGGAGCGGCTGACCTGGGACGGCGTGGCGCTGCATGCGGGTGGCTTGCCGGGTTATCCGGAGAGCCACGGCTGCGTCCACCTGCCCTATGCCTTCGCCAAGGAACTGTTCAAGATCACATCCATGGGCGGCACCGTGGTCGTCACCGGACAGGCTGGTGCGCCCCTCAAGGCCAGGGCGGGCGGCGTGCTCGCACCGGTAGAAGAAGGCGGCGGCGCATCGGCGCACAAACCGCTTGATGGCAGTGCGGAATGGCGCTGGGACGATGCCGCCGCACCCGAAGGGCCGATTTCCGTCGTGATTTCCACCTCCGACCAGCGCATCGTCGTGCTGCGTTCCGGCAAGGAGCTGGGGCGCGCCAAGGCAGTCGTCGAAGGGGATCACTCTGGCACCCATGTCGCCACGCTTCACACCGGATCCGATGGCAAGGCGCACTGGTTGTTGCTGGGCGTCCCTGGCCATGAGGGCGAAGCCAATCACGCGCTCGATGCTACGGTGCTGGAGCGATTGCGCCTGCCCCGGACCTTTCACCAGCGACTGGTGCGCGAGATCAAGCCCGGCACAACCATTCTCGTTACCTCGGCTTCGGTTGGCGCGCACAACAGCGGCCGTCACCTGACCCTGTTCAGCGCGACCGATACCGTCAGCACGCTCTAGGCTGCGGTGACTGCTTCGGTCGCCTCCGCTCCGGACCGCGTTCGCGCCACCATCAACTATGTGCGCAACCCGGTCGCTCCGGGCAAACCGCCGCTGACCTTCGTTACCGAGCAGGACCACCTCTCGACCATGGAGACCCTGCCAGGCCGGGAGGTGTGGATCGAGAACCTGCGAGGCAAGGGCAGTTCGCTGGATCGCGAAGGCTTTGAGCTGGTTCGCCATGCCAGCGCGGTTCCCGACTTTCACCTTATCGAGGAACACGCCGAGACCGGACAGCTCTATGCCGAAGAGATGTCCGCACTGCTGGCAACTGCCACCGGGGCTAGCAGGGTCATTGTGCTCGACGGCGGCAAGAAGCGTTATGGCCCCGGCGCAACCGAGCGGCTGGCAGGCCTGACCAACGCCTTGCCCGCGCTCTATCCCCATGGCGACACTACCGATGAATCTGCGCTACGCCTGTCGCGCATGATCCTTGAGCACATGCCGGGTGTGGAACTCGAAGGCTATTCGCGCTGGGCGCACTATAACATGTGGCGGCCAATCACCCCTCCACCGCAGGACTATCCGCTCGCCCTGTGCGACGCGCGCACGATTACCCAGGCGGACCGCGAGACGGTTGTGGCTCATACCGCCACGGCCACCTCCGAGAACTTCGTTTTCGATACTTCCGGCTATCTGCACAATCCCCATCATCGTTGGTGTTATTTCCGCGACATGGACCCCGACGAGGTGCTGGTCTTCGTCACGCATGACAGCGATCCGGAACGGCCCCATCAGGTCGCCCACAGCGCCTTTCTCGATCCCACCTGCCCTCCCGGCACGCCGACACGCGGCAGCGTCGAGATGCGTGCGCTGGCACTGTTCGCCTGAGACAAAGGCACGTCGCGCCGTTCGCTGTCCAGTTCAGTTATGGCAGCGCACCTGCACATGCCTGCGGCGCGCTGCGATCGCCTTTTCGCGTTGCGCCGGTGACACGCGCGGCATCTCCGGCGGAATGTGTTGGCCGACGTCGGCCAGCCTTACCTTCCTGAGCGAAGTGAGATTGTCGGGATCCAGGGGCTTGGTTCGTTTGCCATCGATACGGATAATGATCTGCCCTGTCTTGATCCCCATCGTATCGAGCCAGTTGGCGATGCCAGGATCAGTCCCGGCTATGACGAAAGTGTAGGTTCCGTCGCTGTTTATCGCGGCCTGCTGATCGGAAAGCGATGACTGACGATTGCCGTATTCGAGAGTGTTGCCCCACAAGTCGGTAAGCGTCACGCCCTGGTAGGGTGTTCCGAGCGGACGGATGGTGAGGATCAGCGCCTCTTCCGGTTCCAGATCCCACAATCCCATCGGCATCACCCGACCCTTAGCGGCGCCGCGACTTGTCCCGTCCTGAATCGGGGCCATGACGTTCATCGGCAAATCCGCGATCGCCGCAGGTTTCTCCATTGTACCGTAGCGCATCTGCAGAAGCATGGGCCATGCCCGCGTCTGCACCTTAAGGTCGCGCGCCGCGCGCCGCAGTCCTTCGGCTGCGCTTGCCTCGGTAGCCAAAGGTCGCAGTGCTCCTTCCATGCCGATCCGGTCGATGTGAAGCTCGGCGGGAAGCTTGTCATTCCAGTCGCCATATGTCGCCCGGATCAGAAGCTGCGTGGTGTCCGGCGGATTGGCCATCCAGGTCTCGCCGGTTTTTTCGGGTGTCAGGAACACCTCGAAGCTACCGTCATCGGCGACCGCCACCTCCTCGAACATCAGCGCCGAAGGCACGCCGCCGCCGCCCGCCGTGAAGGGATCGCCCGCATAGGTCTGAAACTCGATCCGGGTCGCGCTGCCGACGTGACCCCAGATCCGGTAGTCGGCGCCGCCCTTTACCTTGCAGATCGAATAACGCTGATCGGGATTGTCGATGCCGGCGCGCGTGCGGTTATCGTGCGGCGAGAAATAGGGAAAGTCCTCGTCGAACACGAAATTCATCTCCAGATCCTGAAGCAGGTTGGAGACGATCATCGTGTAAGCGAGCGCGCGGTATTCCGGCATGCCGTAGAACGGATGCGATTGAACAAATCGCCCGGCATCGGCAAGCGTCGCGACCAGTTCGTTCCAACCATCGCCCGCCGGGTCGCCGAACGCGCGCGGCTTTTCATCCGGGATCGCCGCTCGCGCGGCGCCCTCCGGCAACACAGCCGCCGCCAACGATCCCGCCAGCAGTTTCAGTCTCTCGCGTGCTGTGATCATTTCATCCTCTCCACTACAATTGGTTTGAAGCAACACGATAATGACAGCACACCCGGCAACAATCCTTTTCGCCAGGCTGGCGGCAATGCTGAAATGAAAGTTCGGGCCAAATGTGGAATGGTCCGGCAGACCAAGGGACAGGCACGCGAATATGGAACACGAAACACAGGCCTTCATGTTGCGCGACGGAGCGGTGCTGCTGGGCTTCGCACTGGCGCTGGTTCTGCTGTTTCGCAAGCTGGGGCTGGGCGCCACACTGGGCTATCTGCTGGCAGGGGCGCTGGTGGGGCCATCCGGCCTTGGCCTTGTCGATGGAGCGCAAGGCAAGATCGGCATTGCCGAACTGGGCATTGTCCTGCTGCTGTTCATTGTCGGGCTGGAGCTCGCGCCTTCGCGCCTGTGGCGGCTTCGCAGGGAGATATTTGGCCTCGGGCTGTTGCAGGTAGCCTTGTGCGGCGCGGCCCTGACCGTGGTTCTCGGCCTTGGCGCCGGATTCGGCTGGACTGCCGCGATTGCAATCGGGCTGCCCCTGGCGCTTTCCTCGACCGCACAGGTTCTGCCGATGCTGCAAAGTTCCGGACGTTTGCACACGCCCATGGGTGAGAAAGCCTTTTCGACCCTGCTTTTCCAGGACATCTCGATCATTCCGCTCATTACGATCATTGCCGCGCTGGGCGCCGGATCGGCGAGTCACGGCCCGCCCGGCTGGCAACTGGCGCTGCAGGCCCTGCTCGCTGTCGCGGGGCTGATCGCCGTGGGTCGCTTTGGCCTGCGGCCGATGTTTCGCCTGATCGGTCGCCTCGGCGAACGCGAGATGTTCGTCGTGGCGGCGCTGTTCGTGGTCGTGACCGCGTCGGCGCTGATGGTTGCGCTCGGCCTGTCGCCGGCACTTGGCGCATTCGTGGCGGGCGTGATGCTGGCAGACAGCCCCTATCGGCACGAGCTGGAAGCCGATGTCGAACCGTTCCGCTCGATCCTGCTGGGCCTGTTTTTCGTGTCCGTCGGCATGTTGCTCGATCTCTCGGCAATTGCAGAGCGACCGCTGTTCGTGCTCGCGATGGCCGCAGGCGTGATCGTCATCAAGACGGGGGTGATTTTCGGATTGGGGCGGCTATTCGGACTGCCTTGGCGCGGCGCGCTCGCGCTTGGCCTGCTGCTCAGCCAGGGCGGCGAATTCGGCTTTGTCCTGTTTTCACAAGCGCAGGGCGCCGGTCTTTTGAGTGAAGAGACCGCCAGCCTGATCGGCGCGGTGGTGACGCTGTCGATGGCGACGACGCCCTTCCTCATGCTTGCGACCGAGCGCCTGCGCCGCGATCCGGCCAGCAGCGAATCCCGCGAGGGGCCGCCGGGCTCGACATCGGACGTGCTCGTCGTCGGATACGGTCGGTTCGGTCAGACGACCGCGCAAATGCTGATGGCTTCGGGGCTTGGCGTCACGCTGATAGATATCGATGCGAACCGCATCGATGTTGCGCGGGAATTTGGCGCACGCGTCTATTTCGGCGACGGCACCCGGATCGATCTCCTGCGGCAGGCAGGCGCAGGCGAAGTGCGGGCGATCGTATTCGCGATGGACGGCGATCAGGCCAGCCCCAGCCTGCTGCAAGCGGTCCACGATGCCTTTCCCAAGGCCCGCCTCATGGTGCGCGCATTCGACCGGCGCACGGTCATGGCGCTCACCGACGCGCCAGCCTGTGCGGTGGTTCGCGAGGTTTACGAATCCGCCATCGAGTTGGCGCGACGCGCGATGGAAGCCCTTGACCTCGACGACGCAGAAATCGTCGAGGCCGAACAAACCTACAGGGCGCTGGACGACAAGCGGCTCGCAGCGCAGAGTGAGACCGGCGACATCCGCGCAGCCAGGGAAATGATGATTACGAACCCCGCCGGAGACCAGAACCCTTCGAGCTAGTCACCCTGCGATCCGGTCGTAGTCCGCCATGCCGATCGGGTTTCCGGCGGTCGCACCCATGATCTGGCCCATCACATCCTTGGGCAATTGCGATCCGGCTGCCTTGCGCGAGGCCTCGTCCACCCAGAATTCAAGGAACAGGAAATGCTCGGGCGTCTTGCTGTCGCGCAGCACCATGGTCCCTTGCGATCCGGCGATGGTCTTGACCGCCTCTGCCAGTGCTTCGAGCGCCTTGCCGAGGTCGTCCGCCTTGCCGTTCCCGGCGGTCAGGTCGTAGGTGTGAACGATTGCCATTGCCTCAAACTCCTTGTTGAGTGCCTCCCGATTGATCCGGCAGTCTTGGCAGAACCGGATGCAGAGCGAAAGACATGCGCTTCTTCTTCTATGGGACACTTCTGCAAGGGAGCTGCAACGCGGTTGCAACCGAACTGCACGCGCTGCTCCGGCCCCTGGAACTGGCACGCGTGGCGGGTGTGCTTTTCGCAATCCCCGATCCCGACGGATGGTACCCCGCGCTGGTGCTGGACGATGCCGGAATGACGCTGGGCATGATCTATGAAACGGGTGAGCACTTCTCGGTCGAAGACCTTGCCCGGATGGATGCCTACGAGGATTACGATCCCGCCCATCCGGAACGCTCGCTCTACATCCGCAGCGAGGTTGCAGTCATGGATGGAGGGGCGGCGCAGGCCTATGTGTGGAACGGGCCGCTGCCGATTGGAGCGCGCCTGATCGTTGATGGAGACTTTCGTCGCTGGTTGGCTGAGGAAGGTCTGCCGCAGTTCAGGGGTCTGCGCGAAGGTTGACTCTAGAAAGAGCCAATATCGCTACACACGCGCCGCAATACCGCGCGGCCCGCGGCTGCGTGGCGCGGATTGTCGGCAAGGCCGGTAGACAGCAGGATAATGCCGAACGACACGGCCCAGCCCATTGCCCGACAGATCAGGTCGCCGTCCGCGCCATAGGCCGTTAGCGCGCTGTGTCGCGCGGAGCGATCGTCGAACAGCGACCACACCGCAGCAAGGTCGGTAGCCGGATCGCCGGAACACACGTCGCCCCAATCGACGATGGCCGAAAATTCGCCGCTCCGAACCAGCACGTTGGCATAGTGAAGATCGCCGTGCAGCCAGACGCTGTCTTTTGGTGGAGGCAGTCGGCAGGCCTGCTCCCAAAGCTCGACCAGGGGTTGCGGCAAAGGCTCGCCCTGCCGGGTAAGGCTGTCCCAGTAGGACCGAATCTTCGCATCCCTAAGGTGCAGCGCGATTCCGCGATGGTCATTCGATGGGGCGAGGCCATGATCCGGCCTGTGCAGTGCCAGCAGAAAATCCGCCAGCCGCAAAGCCTGCCCCACCGCGGGTGGTTCTTCGTCGGCATTACGACCTTCGAAGCGGGGAGCGATCAGCCAGGGCCACGGATAGTCTGCATCTCCGCTTCCGGCGAACAACGGTGCGGGAACAGGAATTGGAAGGCGCTTTGCCAGGCCGGGCAGGTGGCGCACTTCGTGCTCGAGCAGCGGAACGGCCACAGCGCGACGGGGAAGGCGGACGACCTGCCCTTCTCCCAGACCAAACATCCAGTTGTCCCAGCCATGGCCGAGCAACTCGACGGATTCTCCAGAGAAGGCCGGACACTGGCGAGCAACAAGCCCGGTCACCATCTGCTCATCGACTTCGACTTCGGCTGGCGGCGTTCCGGTCATGATTCCGCTATGGTAAGAGGATCGGTCGCTGGCAAGCAGAGGTCCGGCGGAAACACTTGTCAAACCGCATGTTCCCCGCTAATGGCGCGCGCTTCAACGACACGAATTCAAACGACCAGCCTGGCTGAAAGGGCTGCCAGGGCGGGTCGGACGTGTCTCTGACAAGGAGATGAAAATGCCCAAGCTCAAGACGAAGAGCGGTGTAAAGAAGCGCTTCAAGATCACCGCTACCGGCAAGGTCAAGCATGGCGTTGCCGGAAAGCGCCACCGGCTCATCAGCCACAATGGCAAGTACATCCGCCAGAACCGCGGCACGGAGGTCATTTCCGACGCCGATGCCCGTGTCATCAAGAAGTGGGCGCCCTACGGCCTCAACTGATTAGCAGGAGTACCAGCCAATGCCTCGCATCAAACGCGGCGTGACAACGCGCGCCAAGCACAAGCGGCTTCTGGATCAGGCCAAGGGTTACCGCGGCCGCCGCAAGAACACGATCCGCGTCGCCCGTCAGGCGGTCGAGAAGGCGGGCCAGTATGCCTACCGCGACCGCAAGGTGAAGAAGCGGAACTTCCGCGCCCTGTGGATCCAGCGCATCAATGCCGCGGTCCGCGCCGAAGGCCTGACCTATTCGCAGTTCATCCACGGCGCCAAGCTTGCCGGTATCGAGCTTGACCGCAAGACCATGGCGGACCTCGCCATGAACGAAGGCGCGGTTTTCTCGAGCGTGATCGCACAGGCCAAGCAAGCCCTGGGCTGAACCCATCGGGCTTTAGGCCAGACGGAATTGCGGGCGCGGATCGGAATTGCGATTCGCGCCCGTTTCGTTGCCTCGCACCGCGAATTTGTTAGGTTCCCGGGCCAAGGAGAGCAATTGCCTCAAATGCCACGTGATTCGGCGGAACTCAGTCTGCGTTATTTTCGTCCGCCTGCGGGCCTGGACCGCTATTTCCAGACGATATTCCTGCTCGAGACATATCCTCACGAAGGCAATACCATCACCGATTTCGTGCTGCCAAGCTGGGGCATCGTAAGCTGGCGAGACCGCTCGACAATGTCGCTTGCCTTTCGCGATGGAGAGGTTTTCGATTCGGGTCTGTCCGGAGCGGTCGGCCCCTTCGATCACGCGGTGCGGCTCGAATGCGGCAGGTTGCGGCAATGGAGTGCGATCCTGCTCCCGGCAGGTTGGTCGCGATTCGTAGATGCACCGGCACGCGACTATGCCAACCGGGCGGTCGACATCGAATGCGACGAGGCATTTTCCGCATTCTGGCCGATAGGCGATGCGCTTTTCCATGATCCGCCCGACGCACAAGCCGAACTGGAAATCATCCTCGACTGCCTGTCGCAACGCCTCGACGCCCCCGCTCGCGAGGACGAGGATCGTATCGATGCCATCATGATGGCGCTCATGGACGCGCGCTGCGCCACTGTTGCGGACCTTGCTCAAGTCAGCGGAATCGGGCGGCGCACGCTTGAGCGTGTGTGCGAAAGCTCATTCGGTCTCGCGCCCAAGATGCTGCTGCGCCGCCAGCGTTTCATGCGCAGCGTTACCCAGCACATGCTCGGCGGCGAGCAGTCGTGGATCGAGGCGATCGACGAAATCTATCACGACCAGCCGCAATTCGTGCGCGAGTTCCGCGAATTCACCGGGCTTTCGCCTCGCGAATTCGCCAGGCTGGAGCGACCGATGCTCAAGCCCGTGCTGCTCGAAGGCATGCGTCACTGGGAAGAAGTGAGCGAAGTCGCCACAGCGTTTTGAGTTTGGCGGGAATCCGCAGTGTCGCCGATTGCGGTCTGTGCAATACCTGCCTAATGACCGCGGCAATTCGGCAATCGACCAGAGAATTTTCACGTGAACTACGATCAGCTTGGCCATGAAGCAGTTGCGCGGATCGCCGCCGCTGGCGATCTCGATGCGCTTGAGAGCTTGCGGGTCGAATTTCTGGGCAAGCAGGGTTCGGTTTCCGCCCTGCTCAAGACTCTTGGCGGTCTGACGCCGGAGGAGCGCAAGGAAACCGGTCCGAAGATTCACGGCCTGCGCGAAAGCGTGTCCGATGCACTGGCCGCGCGCAAGGCGGACCTTGAAGCGGCCGAAATGGAAGCCCGGCTGGCAACCGAGACCATCGACCTGACGCTCCCTGCGCCCGACACGCCCAAAGGCTCGATCCATCCCGTCAGCCAGGTGATGGACGAACTGGCCGAAATCTTTGCCGATCTTGGCTTCGCAGTCGCCACCGGGCCGGAGATCGAGGACGACTGGCACAATTTCACCGCGCTCAACATGCCCGAAAGTCACCCGGCGCGGGCCATGCACGACACGTTCTATTTCCCCGAGCAGGCCGGGGCGGAAAAGCGAATGCTCCTGCGCACGCACACCAGCCCGGTGCAGGTACGCACCATGCTGGAGCGCGGTGCGCCCTTGCGGATCATCGCGCCCGGTCGGGTCTATCGCAGCGACAGCGACGCGACGCACACGCCCATGTTCCATCAGGTCGAAGGGCTGGTGATCGACCGCGACATTCACCTCGGCCATCTCAAGTGGACGCTGGAAACCTTTCTCAAGGCCTTCTTCGAACGCGACGACATCGTGCTGCGGCTGCGCCCAAGCTACTTCCCGTTCACCGAACCGTCGGTCGAGGTCGATGTCGGCTTTGCATTGGAGACCGGCCCTGATGGCAAGGCGCGGCGCGTGCTGGGCGGCAGCGGCGATGCGCCCGGCCATGCGTGGATGGAATTGCTTGGCAGCGGCATGGTCAATGCCCGCGTGATCGAATTTGCCGGTCTCGATCCATCCGAGTGGCAGGGCTTCGCTTTCGGTGTCGGCGTCGACCGGCTCGCCATGCTGAAATACGGCATGGACGACTTGCGCGCATTCTTCGATGGCGACGTGCGCTGGTTGCGGCACTACGGCTTTTCGGCATTCGACCAGCCGACGCTTTCGGGCGGCGTGGGAGCGCGGCCATGAAGTTCTCGCTCGAATGGCTGAAATACTTCCTCGACACCGACGCGTCCGTCGATGAGGTTGCCGCCAAGCTCAATGCGATCGGCTTCGAGGTCGAGGATATCGACGATCCGGCGCAGAAGCTGGAAGGCTTCGTCGTCGCCGAAGTGCTCACAGCCACGCCGCATCCCCAGGCCGACAAGTTGCAGGTGCTGACGGTGGACACGGGCAAGGGCGAGCCGTTGCAGGTGGTCTGCGGAGCGCCCAATGCCCGCGCGGGAATGAAAGGCGTGCTCGGCATGGCAGGGGCCGTGGTCCCGGCCAACGGCATGCAGCTCAAGAAGGCGGAGCTGCGCGGCGTCGAATCGAATGGCATGATGTGTTCGAGCCGCGAGCTTGAACTGGGTGACGATCACGATGGCATCATCGAACTTGCGGGCGATGCGCCGGTCGGCACGCCGTTCGCTGAGTTCCACGGCGCCTCGCCCGTCATCGACATTTCGGTCAATCCCAACCGGCCCGATTGCATGGGGGTTTACGGCATCGCTCGCGATCTCGCCGCGGCAGGGCTGGGCACATTCAAGCCCTTCGCCGTGCCGGCGATTGGCGGAGACTATCCCTGCCCGGTCGAGATTCGCACCGACGATCCCGAGGGATGCCCGGCATTTTACGGGCGCGTCATTCGCGCAGTTGGCAATGGCCAGTCACCCGGGTGGATGCAGGCGCGGCTGATCGCGGCGGGGCAGCGGCCGATCTCGGCGCTGGTCGACATTACCAACTACGTGATGCTCGCTTTTGGACGGCCCGCCCACGCCTATGACCTTGCCAAACTCAACGGTGCAGTGGTTGCGCGGCGCGCCAAGGCGGGCGAGCAGGTCCTCGCGCTCAACGAGAAGACCTACGCGCTCGACGAGACGATGACGGTGATCGCCGACGATACCGGCGTGCACGACATTGCCGGGATCATGGGCGGCGAGCATTCGGGCTGCTCGGAAAACACATCGGACGTTCTGCTGGAGATCGCCTATTTCGAGCCGGAGAGGATTGGCGCAACGGGCCGAGCGCTGGGTATCGCCAGCGATGCGCGCACCCGGTTCGAGCGCGGGGTCGATCCGGCATTCCTCGACGATGGTCTCGCGATCCTGACCGACCTGATCCTGCGTATCTGCGGCGGCACGCCAAGCGACGTGGTGCGCGCGGGCGCGCCGCCATCGCAGCCCAAGGTCGTCAGCTACGATCCCGCGCTGTGCCGCAAGCTGGGCGGTGTCGATATTGCCGAGGACGAACAGCGGCGGATTCTGGCGGCGCTCGATTTCGAAGTGTCGCCGGACTGGCAGGTGACTGTCCCGCTGCGCCGCCACGACATCGAAGGCGCGGCCGACATTGTCGAGGAAGTCGTGCGCATTCACGGGCTCGACAAGGTGGAGAGCGTCGCGCTGCCGCGCCATGATGGCGTCGCCTTGCCGACCGCAACCGCGTTGCAGGCCATGGAACGCCGCCTGCGCCGGGCTGCTGCCGCGCGCGGGCTGAACGAGGCGGTGACCTGGTCGTTCCTTCCCGTCGCCGATGCGGAGCACTTCGCGGCGGGCGCTGAGGTCTGGACACTCGCCAATCCGATCAGCGAGGATATGAAGGCGATGCGGCCATCGCTGTTGCCGGGCCTGATTGCAGCGGCAAAGCGCAATGTCGATCGCGGCGCATCGTCGCTGCGGCTGTTCGAGATCGGTCGTCGCTATTTCGTCGCCGACGATGGCTCCAGCGACGAGCGGCCGACGCTCGGCATTGTTCTGGCAGGTGAAAAAACGCCACGCGGCTGGGCAAGCGGCAAGGCTGTGCCCTTCGATGCTTTCGACGCCAAGGCCGAAGCGCTGGCGCTTCTGGCCGAGGCAGGCGCGCCGGTCGACAAGCTGCAGGTGATGGGCGAGGCGGGCGACCAGTTCCATCCCGGCCAGTCTGCGACCTTGCGGCTCGGCCCCAAGACCGTGCTGGCGCGGTTCGGCATGGTTCATCCCGCGACGGCTCGCCGCTTCGATATCGATGTGCCAATTGCGGCGGTCGAGATCTTTCTCGATGCGCTGCCCGCGCGGAAAGACGGCGGCGCTTTCGCGCGCGCTGCCTATGCGCCGCCAGCCCTGCAATCGGTGACGCGCGATTTCGCCTTCCTCGTACCGGAAGACCTGCCAGCAGGCGACCTGGTTCGCGCGGTGCGCGGTGCCGACAAGGCCAGCATTGTCGATGCGCGGCTGTTCGACATGTTTGCCGGGCAAGGCGTGCCCGATGGGCAGAAGTCCCTCGCCATCGAAGTCACGCTCCAGCCGGGCGAAAAGAGCTTCACCGATGAAGACCTCAAGGCGATCAGCGAGAAGGTCACGGCATCGGCAGCCAAGCTTGGCGCGGTGTTGCGAGGCTGAACTGCGAACGGATCATGTCCAACGAACGGCGCACATTCGCGATCATTTCGCACCCCGACGCGGGCAAGAC
>JAGREJ010000024.1:22601-40454 GCA_020446595.1 Novosphingobium sp.
GACTGGATGAAGATCGAGCAGCAGCGCGGCATTTCGGTGACGTCCTCAGTCATGACCTTCGAGCGCGACGGCATCACCTTCAACCTGCTCGACACGCCGGGGCACGAGGATTTCTCCGAAGATACCTACCGCACGCTTACGGCTGTCGACTCCGCGATCATGGTCATCGACGCGGCCAAGGGCATCGAGCCGCAGACCCGCAAATTGTTCGAGGTGTGCCGCCTGCGCTCGGTGCCGATCATCACTTTCGTCAACAAGGTGGATCGCGAAGGACGGCCCTGTTTCGATCTGCTCGATGAAGTGGCTGACATGCTGGCGCTCGATGTGTCGCCGCAGAGCTGGCCGATCGGCATGGGCGGCCTGTTCGAGGGCATTCTCGATCTTTCGACCGGTTCGGCCAGCCGTCCGGAAGGCGGCAGCCGCGAATTTCTCGGCAAAGTCGATGCCACCCCGGCCTTGCCAGACGAAGTGACCGAGGAAGTGGAGCTTGCCCAGGCCGGCTACCCCGAGTTCGATCTCGACGCCTATCGCTCTGGCGACCTGACGCCGGTCTACTTCGGATCGGCGCTCAAGAATTTCGGTGTAACCGAACTGATCGAGGCCATCGCGCGCCACGCCCCGCCGCCCCGCCCGCAGCCTAGCGAGGCAGGCGAGATCGCGCCCGAGCGCGACGAAGTGTCCGGCTTCATCTTCAAGGTGCAGGCCAACATGGACCCGCAGCACCGCGATCGCATCGCTTTCATGCGGCTGGTTTCGGGCACTTTCAAACGCGGCATGAAGCTGACGCCTTCAGGGCTTGGCAAGCCGCTGGCTGTCCACTCGCCGATCCTGTTCTTCGCGCAGGACCGCGAGATCGCCGATACCGCGCAGCCGGGAGACATCATCGGCATCCCCAATCACGGCACCTTGCGGGTCGGCGATACGCTATCGGAAAAGAACGAGATCCGCTTCACCGGCCTGCCCAACTTCGCGCCGGAAATCCTGCGCCGCGTGGTGCTCAAGGATCCGACCAAGACCAAGCAATTGCGCAAGGCTCTCGACGACCTTTCAGAGGAAGGCGTGATCCAGGTGTTCTACCCCGAGATCGGCGCGCAATGGATCGTCGGCGTCGTCGGCCAGTTGCAGCTCGACGTGCTCGTCTCGCGGCTTGAAGCGGAATACAAGGTCGAGGCGGTGCTGGAGATGGCGCCGTTCGATACCGCGCGCTGGATCAGCGGATCGGATGCGGCGCTGCGCGAGTTCACCGATTTCAACAAGGCGAACCTTGCCCGCGACCGCGACGGACATGCGGTATTCATGGCGAAGAGCGCGTGGGACGTCGGCTACCAGCAGGAAAAGAACCCGGACCTGACGTTCAGCGCCACCAAGGAACGCTGATGGAGCCGCATTTGCAGCTCAAGGTCGCCAGCTACAACATCCGCAAGGCCGTAGGACTCGACCGCAGGCGCGATCCCGAACGGATTCTCAACATCCTTCGCGAAATCGATGCCGACGTGGTGGCATTGCAGGAAGTCGACCGGCGGCTGGGCCGAAGGGCGAGCGCGCTGCCCCTCTCGATGATACTCGAGCACACGCACTATCGCCCGGTGCCGCTGGCCATGAAGCCCGACTCCATCGGCTGGCACGGCAATGCGCTGCTGGTCAGGCGAGGCATCGAGGTGACCGGAGCCGCGCCGGTGCCGCTCCCGGTACTGGAGCCGCGTGGTGCGATCCGGGCCGATCTTCTGATTGACGGTCATCCTGTCCGGGTCGTCGGAATGCACCTCGATCTTTCGGGCCTGCGCAGACGTCAGCAGATCCGGACTGTCCTTGCTCACATCGTCGATCTGGATAGCCAGATTCCGTCGGTGCTGATGGGCGACTTCAACGAATGGGCGCGCCACGGCGGCTGTTTCCGCGAGTTCGGTCCGGATTGGCAAGTGCTCGCGCCCGGCCCCAGCTTCCATGCAAGTCGGCCGGTGGCGCGGCTCGACCGGGTCATTGCGTCGCGCCACTGGCACGTCAGGCAGACCGAGGTGCACCGCAGCCCGCTGTCTGCAAGAGGCTCCGACCACTTGCCCGTCTGGGCGGAGCTGGGTCTGCCTAAAATTTGAGCACGCTGCCCGGGATTCGGGCGACGCCAAACCACCCGACACATGGGTTCCAGCAACCCGTCGCAGAAACATTGCCGAAAAGTTAATTTGGCACGCCCCTTGCTTCAATCAATCCGGGCGGCATCCAGCCGTCGGAAGACAGGGGACAGGCATGAAATTCATCATAGCCATCATCAAGCCTTTCAAGCTCGACGAGGTGCGCGAGGCCCTGGCCGGCATCGGCGTTGCCGGAATGACCGTTTCCGAGGTCAAGGGATTTGGTCGGCAAAAGGGCCAGACCGAAATCTACCGGGGTGCCGAGTACACCACGAACATGCTGCCGAAGGTCAAGATCGAGATCGCGACCAGCGACGACATGACACCGAAGGTGATCGAGGCAATCCAGCAGACGGCCAGCACCGAAGCCATCGGCGACGGCAAGGTCTTCGTGATCGATCTCGCTTCGGCAACGCGCATCCGCACCGGCGAAACCGGCGACATGGCGCTGTGAACGGCGCGCTTGACAGGAGGTATGAACCAATGATCCGCAAATTGACCTGCGGCCTGGGCGCGCTGGGCACCTCGCTCTTCGCCGCGACCGCCGCATTCGCACAAGAAGCGACCGAGGCCGCCGCTGAGGCGGCCGAAGCCGTCGCCGCTCCGGTTGCCGAGGCGACCGAGGCCGCCGCCGAAGTGGTGGCAGTCGCCAACCCCGGCAACAATGCCTGGATGATGACCGCAACGGTCCTCGTCCTGCTGATGATCCTTCCCGGTCTTGCCCTCTTCTACGGCGGCCTTACCCGGGCGAAGAACATGCTTTCCACGATGACGCAGATCGGCGCGGCCGCCGCGCTTGCGATGCTGATCTGGATCATGTGGGGTTACTCGACCGCATTCGGACCCGAAGGCAACGCCTTCTTCAGCTGGGGTAACGCGTTCCTCAGCCAGGTCACGAGCGACAGCACGGCTGCGACCTTCTCCGACGAAGTGATCAGCGAATACGTGTTCGTCAGCTTCCAGATGACCTTCGCGGCCATCACTCTGGCGCTGATCCTCGGATCAACCGCCGAGCGTATGAAGTTTTCGGCGACGATGCTGTTTGCGATCATCTGGCTGACGATCGTCTATTTCCCGATTGCCCACATGGTCTGGGCGGGCGGTGGTCTGCTCTTCGAGATGGGGGCGCTGGACTTTGCCGGCGGCACCGTCGTTCACATCAACGCGGGCGTATCCGGTCTCGTGCTGGCCTACATGCTCGGCAAGCGCCGTGGCTATCCGGCCGAACCCATGCCGCCGCACTCGATGACGCTCACCATGGTCGGCACCGGCCTGCTGTGGGTGGGCTGGTTCGGCTTCAACGCCGGTTCGGAACTTGAAGCCGACGGCACTGCGGGCCTTGCCATGATCAACACCTTTGTCGCCACGGCGGCGGCGGGCCTCACCTGGATGGTCGTGGAACGCCTGTCCGGACACAAGGGTTCGGCGCTGGGCTTCTGCTCGGGCATCATCGCCGGCCTGGTCGCGGTCACTCCGGCGGCCGGCAACTCCGGCCCGTTCGGCGCGGTCGTCCTCGGCATTGTCGCTTCGATCGTCTGCTACTTCTTCGTAGCCAAGGTCAAGGGCGCGATGGGCTATGACGACTCGCTCGATGCTTTCGGCATCCACGGCGTGGGCGGCATGGTTGGCGCGATCGGCACCGGCATCGTCTACTCGCCTGCTCTGGGCGGACCCGGTGGCGACGACTTCGTGATGGGATCGCAGGTGATGACTCAGATCATCGCCGTCGCCGTCGCGATCGTCTGGGCTGCAGTTGGCACGCTGATTGCCGGCACGATCACCAAGATGATTACCGGACTGCGCGTCTCGGAAGAAACCGAAGTCGAGGGTCTCGACATCGGCGAACACGGGGAGCGCGCCTACAACTAATCAAGAGTTTGGCGGGGCGGGGCTTCCTCCTCTCCTCCCCCCCACCCCGCCATCCGATGTTCCTCCTGCGAACACACGACTGAACGGGCCGAAGCCGCAAGGCTTCGGCCCCTTTTTTCGTTCACGTCATTTTGCTAGCCAGTCTGTCGAACCGGTCCATTGACGTCGTCGCGACGGGCCGGATTGAAAATTCAGCGACGGGGGAGAGCGCCATGAAATACATCGTTTCGATCATCAAGCCGTTCCGGCTCGAACACGTGCGCGAGGCGCTGTCCGCCGCCGGAGTCGCCGGAATGACCATTTCCGAGGTAAAGGGGTTCGGGCGGCAGAAGGGGCAAACCGAGATCTATCGCGGTGCCGAATACACCACCAACATGCTGCCGAAGGTCAAGATCGAGATCGCGACTTCAGATGACATGGCGCCGAAGGTGGCGGAGACAATCCAGCAGGCGGCAAGCACCGAAGCCATCGGCGACGGCAAGATTTTTGTATTCGACCTTGATTCGGTCACGCGGATCCGGACGGGGGAGACTGGCGATCTCGCCCTCTAGGCGGCACCGCCGGGGATCGATTTGTCAATCGTCGGGCGCGTTCGCCGCAAGCATGTCGATCATGGCTCTGACAGGCGAGACATCGTAGCCCGCGCTGGAGGCCTGCGCGGCCAGCTTCTGCGGGTTCTTTCCGCGGCTGGCCTCGGCAAGCGACCACAACAGCGTCGAACGCGTGCCCGAGCGGCAGTATGCCAGTATCGGCCCCTCTGCCTCCTTGATGGCTTGAGCCATCGCCGTAACCTGGGGTTCGCTGAAGCCGGAGTGAGTTACCGGAATCGCGAGATAATCCATGCCCGCTTCGCGCGCAGCACTCTCGATCGCCGCGCCGGGTGTCTGGTCTTCGCTTTCGCCTTCCGGGCGATTGTTGATCACCAGCCGAACACCGAGCTTCGCAGCTTCGGCGATGTCTTCCGCGGTGATCTGCGGGCTCGCATAGAACGTCTCGGTCAGTTTTCGGAACATGATTGCGAACTCCTATCGCGCTGACGTGCGTCGCTCGGCAACAAGCGCCTATCGCGGCCTGCGTCAAGATGTCAGGTCCGATCGGCAACAGCGCATCGGCAGGCGAAACACCACGTGAAATGACCGATTCGCGATTGTGTTCGCAATCCTGTGGAAAAGCGTGTATGTGCGGGAACCATGGGGGGCTCAGCCTGACAGCCAAAGCCACCCTCCGGCCAGGCGCGGTCCGTCCACGTTGCCTGGTTACCATCCGTGGGGCGATGCGAAGGTTTGTTCTAAGAAATGGGTTTTGACAGAGGTCGTCGCGGTAGGGGACGCGACAAGCGTGATCGTTTCGGAGAAGACGAGTTCGATCCGTTTTTCGGTGGACAGCAAGGAAACGTTGGAAGCGATGATCGTTTCGGCGGCGGAGGCGGAGATCGCTTCGGCGGCGGCGATAATCGTGGGCCGCGAGGCGGCGGCGGCGGATTTGGCGGCGGCGGTGGCGGCAGAGGCGGCATGCCCGCGCAAGTCGTCGGCCAGGGCAAAGGCGTCGTTAAATTCTTCAATTCCGGCAAAGGCTTCGGCTTTATCCAGCGCGATGATGGCGGCGACGATGTGTTCGTCCACATCAGCGCGGTAGAGCGCGCCGGCCTCGAAGGTCTGGCCGAAGGACAGGAGCTTGAGTTCCAGCTGGTCGATCGCGGCGGCAAGATTTCAGCCAGCGACCTGCAGATCGTCGGCGAGGCGCTTCCCGTCCAGAAACGCGAGGCACCGCAACAGCGGCAGCTCACCGGCGAAAAGGCAACCGGAACGGTCAAGTTCTTCAATTCGATGAAGGGCTTTGGCTTCATCACTCGCGATGACGGCCAGCCGGATGCATTCGTTCATATCAGCGCGGTCGAGCGTTCCGGCCTCTCCGGGCTCAACGAGGGCGACCGAGTCGAATTCGACATTGAAGTGGACCGACGAGGAAAATATTCCGCGGTCAATCTCGTCCCGCAATAGGAGCAGACAGGTCACGCTGCTCCAGGTGCTGAAACTGGAGCGCGTCACTATCTCAGCGCGCGCAAATGGCGGCACCGGGCTTTGGGCTTGGCTGTCGCCATTTTCCGTTTTCGCTATACGCATTCCAATCGAGGATCCGAAACCATGTCGATCACTCCGCTCATGCCCGTCTATGGCCGGTGCGAAGTCAGGCCCGTTCGCGGCGATCACTGCCACCTCATCGGCGAGGATGGCCAACGCTATCTCGATTTTGCCGCAGGTATCGCCGTCAACGCACTCGGGCATACACATCCCGGCCTGACCGGCGCCATTGCGCGTCAGGCGCAGACCCTGATGCACGTCTCGAACCTCTATGGCAGCCCGCAGGGCGAGCACCTGGCGCAGAGGCTTGTCGATCTGACCTTCGCTGACACCGTGTTCTTCTGCAATTCGGGGGCCGAGGCAGTCGAATGCACGATCAAGACGATCCGCGCCTATCATCAGCATGGTGGCGACGCGAACCGCTTCGAGATCATTACCTTCCGCAATGCCTTTCACGGGCGCACCATGGGCACGATCAGTGCGTCCAATCAGGAAAAGCTGCATTCGGGTTTTCAGCCCCTTCTGCCCGGCTTCCGCTATGTCGAGTTCGATAATCTGGAAGAGGCGCGCGCGGCGGTCGGCCCGCAGACAGCGGGTTTCCTCGTTGAGCCGATCCAGGGCGAAGGCGGGGTGCGCATGGCCTCGCAAGCATTCATGGAGGGGCTGCGCGCATTATGCGACGAGCACGACCTCGTGCTTGCCTTCGACGAAGTGCAATGCGGCGTCGGCCGGATCGGCACGCTCTATGCCTACGACCACTACGGGATCGCGCCGGACGTGCTGGCGTCGGCCAAGGGATTGGGCGGAGGATTCCCGATCGGCGCCTGCCTCGCGACCGAGCGGGCCGCGCGCGGCATGACGGTGGGCACACACGGCTCGACCTATGGCGGCAATCCGCTGGGCATGGCCGCAGCCGAGGCAGTGCTCGATGTCGTCGCCGACAAGGGCTTTCTGGCCGAGGTGCGCGCCAAGGGAGATCGCCTGCGCGGAAGGCTCGAGCAGTTCATCGGCAACTATCCTGACCTGTTCGAGGAAGTGCGCGGGATCGGTCTGATGATCGGGCTGAAGCTCGCAGGCGAGCCACGCGGTTTCGTGGCGCACTTACGCGAGCAGCACCATGCGCTGACCGTTTCGGGAAGCGACAATATCGTGCGAATCGTGCCGCCGCTGGTGATCGACGACGGGCACATCGACGAATTCATGGACAAGCTATCCGCTGCGGCGGCAAGCTATCAGCAGCTTGAGGCGGCCTCATGACCAGGCACTTGCTCAACCTGGCCGATGCGGGCGGCGATGCGATTGCAATGATGATCGGCGATGCGATAGATCGCAAGGCGGCGCGCGCCGAATGGCCAAAGGGCCGGCCCGATACGGACCGTCCCCTCGATGGCAGGGTGCTTGCCATGATCTTCGAGAAGAATTCGACCCGCACCAGAGTCAGCTTCGACATGGCCATGCGCCAGCTCGGCGGGACGTCGCTGGTCATGGAGGGGGCGAGCACGCAACTGGGGCGCGGTGAATCGGTCGCCGATACCGCCCGCGTGCTGAGCCGAATGGTCGATGCCATCATGATCCGGACCGACGACCATGCGAAGGCCGAGGAGATGGCAAGGCATGCCACCGTGCCGGTCATCAATGGTCTGACCGACCAGTCCCACCCCTGCCAGATCGTCGCCGACCTTCTGACAGTCGTCGAGCGCGGGAAAGCCCTCCCGGGGCTTGAGGTGGCATGGCTGGGCGATGGCAACAATGTCCTGAACTCGGTCCTGGAAGCTGCAGGACTGATGAAGTTCAATGTGCGTGCTGGCACGCCGCAGGGCTATGATCCCGACGACGCCTTCGTCAGCATGGCTCGCGAGGCGGGAGCCAGTGTGTCCCTTACGCGCGATGCCGAAGAGGCAGCGGCTGGCGCAGATGTCGTGGTCACGGATACGTGGATCTCGATGGGCCAGGAGCATGCGCACAACAAGTTGGCGGCGATGGCTCCTTACCAGGTGAATGCCAGACTGATGGCGTGCGCCAAACCCGATGCGATCTTCCTGCACTGCCTTCCGGCCCATATTGGCGAGGAAGTTACCGAGGACGTGTTCGAGAGCGCGCAGTCGGCGGTGTTCGATGAAGCGGAGAACCGCTTGCATGCACAGAAATCCATCCTGCTCTGGGCCTTCGGATTGCTGTGAGCTTCGAAGACGACCTTATCGAACGTGGAGAGACCGGATTCGACCGCGTTCTGGCGTTTTCCATTCCGCACCGCGAAGCGCGTGGCCGCATCGTCAGACTAGGGCCGGTGCTCGAGACGATTCTGTCCGCGCATGATTACCCGGCTCCGATTCGACTGCAACTGGGCGAGGCGCTGGTCCTGAGCGCGCTCATCGGGTCGCTGATGAAGGATCCGGGGAGTCAGCTCACCCTTCAGGCCCAGGCCGAGGGTGGGCCTGTCGATCTGCTGGTCTGCGACTATCGCAATGGTGAATTGCGCGGATATGTCCGGCACGATCCCGACAAACTCGCCAGCGTCGGAAGCAATCCGACACTGGAGAGCCTGTTCGGCGTCGGTTACCTCGCAATCACATTCGATCTCTCGGCCAGCGCGGAACGCTATCAGGGGATTGTGCCGCTCGAAGGCGAGTCCCTGGCGCAGGCCTGCGAATCCTATTTCGCGAGATCGGAGCAGATTCCCACGCTGCTTCGTGTCGGCATGAGGAATTCGGGGGAAGGCGCTGTCGCGTCGGGGCTGCTTGTCCAGCATTTTCCCGACGGGGAGGAAGGGAGAGAGCGGCTGCACGTAAGGGACGAGAATCCGGAGTGGCAGCACATCGCCACATTGGCCGGTTCGATCCGTCACGATGAGCTGGTCGATCCCGACCTCTCGCTCGAGCAGATCGTTTGGCGACTGTTCCACGAGGAAACGGAAGTCAGGGTTGAGTCCCAACCGATGTTGTCACGAGGATGCCGTTGCACGATCGAGCATTATCGTAAGGTTCTCGCGCAATTTCCAGCCAGCGAGTTAGACGACATGCGGAACGAGGCAGGCACGATTCCGGTCGATTGCGCCTTCTGCTCAAAGGTGCTTGAAATCGACCTGTAAGGTCCGGTTAAGGGCCTTCACGCTAAAGATTGCTGAAAGCTGAAGCTTGCCTGAGATTAGACGGACCGGGAATTTTTCGGGCCGATTGGTGCTCCAGCAAGTGAGGATTGCATTGCAGATGCGGAAATTCGCCAGGATCGTGAGCTTGTTAGCCGCCACCGGCGTCTTCGCAGGCGTGGTCGGTGCGCAACCGACCCAGTTGGCGATGCTCGACAAGCTTGAGCGGGGTGGCTGGGAACTTACGTTCAGGAATGATGAAGGCGGCAGGGATCGGGTGTGTCTCGCCACGGGCCGGGAATTGATCCAGCTTCGTCACGCCGGGCTGAAGTGCAAGAGCACTGTTGTAACTGATTCACCGCAAGAGGTGACGGTACAGTATTCGTGCCCCGGTAACGGTTACGGCCGAACAAATATCCGCCGGGAATCGAACCAACTTGTCCAGATCGATGCGCAGGGTATTGAAAACGGATTGCCCTTCGCATTTGCCGCCGAAGCCCGCTGGGCGGGATCCTGTCGGCGTTAATAGCGTTTGCCGCAATGTCCAAAGCCGGATAGTGCGCCGCAATGGCAGGCATTGAAGAGCAGGGAAATGGCCGAAAGGCGGTAGTGCTGCTTTCCGGCGGCCTGGATTCGATGGTCACGGCCGCTTTGGCTCGCGAAGCGGGATACAGCCTGAACGCATTGACCATCGACTATAATCAGCGGCACCGGCGCGAATTGGATAGCGCCCACGAGATTGCCCGACTGCTGGATGCGGCTCGCCACGTTGTCCTGCCGCTGGACTTGCGACAGTTCGGAGGTTCGGCGCTGACCGACGACATCGAGGTGCCCAAGACGGGCTTGGGAAATTCGATCCCCGTCACCTACGTCCCGGCCCGTAATCTCGTGTTTCTCTCACTTACGCTCGCCTGGGCAGAAGCGATAGGCGCACAGGATATTTTCATCGGAGTGAACGCGCTCGATTATTCAGGATATCCCGATTGTCGACCGGAGTTTATCTCAGCCTTCGAACACGTGGCCGAACTTGCAACCAAATCGGGGGTGGAAGGCGATCGCTTCAGGATACATGCGCCTTTGCAGCATCTGTCCAAGCGCGAAATCGCAATGGAAGCCTGGCGGCTTGGCTTGCCGACCGAAATGAGCTGGTCATGCTACGATCCCGATCCCTCGGGATTGGCTTGCGGTCGCTGTGACAGTTGCCGCTTGCGAAAGGCCGGATTTGCCGATGCGGGCCTGGTCGACAAGACCCTTTACGTGGCCTCGTAGCAGCTCTTCTCATTCCGCGATCGAGTGCCGGGCCATACCCCGGATCATCGACCGAAGTCGGCGAACCGAGTCGCATGGCCGACGAACCGAGTCGAAGCGGTATGGACTGCGCGGATTTCGGGTTTTCCGGCACCCCCAAAATCGAATATGGAATTAATCGCGCGCTCAGGTCTCTAATCGTAATGCGAATTATCCGCAGGAGTTTGATCAATTGGCTCGGAAACGTTTGTCCCTATGCTGTTCGACGACGGCCGCCGCCGCTCTTTTGATAGCGGCTCCGCCCGCGCTCGCCGGTAGCAAGAAGGAAGCAGCCGCACCTGAGGCGGTCCCGTCCCACCTTGCTGGATTCATGCAGGGCGCTGCGGTGCAATCCTACTACAAGCACTATCGAGGTCCGCAATGGTTTGCGGATGGCGGCGAGGCAGTCGCGGAGCTTGCAAAGGTGCTGCGTCGATCACAGCTAGACGGCTTGCCGCAGGGGCCTTCACTGGCCGAGCAGGTCGAACGTGCAGCTCTGTCGGCGGGCACGAAGAGCAAATCAGAACGAGCCGTGGCCGAACAGCTTCTCTCGGCGGCCTGGGTCACATATGTCGAGGCAATCGAGCGACCGTCAAACGACGTCATATTCGGATATCCGACACTGGTAGCGCGGCCTTCGACTCCCCATGCGATTCTTACTGCGGCCGGCTCTGCTCCGTCGCTGGCACAGCACCTCGCGAAGGTGTCCGAAGTCAATCCATTCTATTCAAAACTGCGTGAGACCGCCTGGGCTCAGGCGGGTTCCAACCCGGTAGCGGTTCCGGACCCACGTGTGGTCCTGAACCTCTCGCGACTAAGGTCGCTGCCAAGGACGGAACGCTATGCGCTTGTGAACATCGCCACGCAAACGCTGACGATGTTCGAGAATGACAAGCCGGTCGATTCGATGAAGGTAATCGTTGGTGCGGACGATTTGCCGACGCCGATGATTTCGAGCGTAATCTATTACGCGACGTTCAACCCATACTGGAATGTACCCGCCCATCTGGTGCGCAAGACCACGGCGCCGGCCGTTCTGAAGCAGGGCAAGAGTTATCTTACAGTGCGCGGCTATCAGGTCATGTCTGGCTGGAGCAGCGACGCGACGGTCGTTCCGCCGGATAATGTCGATTGGGCAGCAGTCGCGGCGGGCCGGACGACCGTTCGTGTCCGTCAAAATCCAAGCGCCTATAATTCAATGGGGAAGCTGAAATTCTCTTTCGAGAACGGGGAAGGGATTTTCATGCATGATACGCCTTCCAAGGCCTTGTTCAGCAAGGCGGAGCGCACGCTGAGCAATGGTTGTGTAAGGCTCGAGGATGCGCGCCGTTTCGGCAGATGGCTCCTTCAAAGGGAGCCTGTCGCGCCATCTTCGACACCGGAGCAATTCGTGCCACTGCCAACCGGTGTGCCCGTGTACATCACTTACCTGACCGCTCAGGAAAACAACGGCAAGATTGCCTACCTGAAGGACGTTTATGGTTGGGATGCGGGCGGCAGGTTCAAGCCGTTGGGAGCGTCCGCCAGCGCCGCTCGCTGATTTTTCAGGCGGGGTCCCGGAACTGTCGGCGCCAAAGCCGAAATTGTAGCGAGCACCCGGTTCTAATCGATTGGTGTATGAGTCGGCGTCCACGGATGTCCGGGCGAACGCGTGCGCAATTAGCCCAACGATACTCCGAATGGCGCCAACCTGATATCGATCTTCAACGGATAAGCGAAAGGGCCGGGGATGTATACATCCTCGGCCCTTCACATGTTTGACAAAACTGCCGGTCGTTATCCGCGTTCCGGCGCCGGCGGCGGCGGCGGAGGCGGCAACGGACACGCCTCGTTGACACCTACGACCGTGCCATCCGGACAGGTCATCGTCTCCGGCGGCGGAGGCGGCGGCGGGGGCGGCGGGGGCGGCGGCGGCGGCTCGCAATCGCAACCGAAGTTATAGGTCAGAGTGCCCATCGCGCTGTGCGAACGCCAACGCGTATCGATGTCCCTTCCCAGGCCATCAATCAGCTTCACGTCGGGGACGTTGTGGAAGCGATATTTGATACCGACGTCGATATTCGAGGTAAGCGGAGCGCGAACACCGGCAAGAACCTGCCACGCGAACGAGCTGTCCGATGAGTCCAGGAACTGCGGACTGCCTGAACCCAGGGCTACATCGTAGCTGACGCGCGAAATGCCCGCGCCACCGCCGACAAAGGCCTGGAGACCATCATCGTCGCCGAAATCGAGCAAGCCGTTCAGCATGAACGACAGTGCGCTGGCGTCGCCGCCGACATTTTCGAAGCTTCCGATGACGCGATTCGCGACGCCTCCGATCGGAAGCGCAACAGCACCTGACGTGTACAGCGCATCATTATCGGCCCGACGATAGCTGGCTTCCGCCTCAAGGCGGAACGCGCCGAAATCGTAACCGACGATGAAGCCGCCATCGGCACCATAGTCAGAGTCGAGCGATGCAGCTTCGAGATCGGTTCCAACGACTTCAAAAGTCGTATCCTCAAGGATCATCGGACCGAAATCGAGCTCAACGTACCATGAGTTGTCGCGTGCCATCGCAGGGGTAGCAAAGGCCGTAGAAGCCAGTGCCATACCTATGACGAGTTTTCGCATTATTCTTCCCCTAAAAAGAGACTTAGCCACCGAGTGCGCCATTTCTCTATATGCTCTGGCGGCCTCGTGCAAGCGCACTTTGCCGCACACTGTTGCAAGAATGTCGCTTTTTCAGACCTGTGCCCCCGGAACAGAAATTTGTCCTGCCTCACTTCTCCACAATCCAGAGCGAAAGGCGCCGCCCCGTCTCACGATTCCGGGAAAACACCCGAAACGCGAAGGGCGGAGATCAGTTGGGAAAGGGCAGCTCTGGCTTCGAGATCGACAACCGAGCCGCCGCTGGGCTCCGGCGGCGCAAGCGGAACCTGCCAAGCCGTTGTAAACAGGCGTTCTTGCCGAGTCGAACGATCGAAGACACGCATCCCTTCGCGACCGGCCACGAACAGCCAGTTATCCGCTTGCCAGGTGGCAACCATGGACTCCCGCCCGGCCCACTCGCCAATCGCACCGGTTGCGACGATCCACGCTTCCCCGTCGGCAGGGGCAACGGGCGGGTCGGACCTTTCGCCTTCCACGGAACAATGCAGAAGGGCGTCAATACGTGCGTGAGCCTCGTTGACCCAGGCCTCCTTCTGTGCCTGGCCGGCGAAGAGGAACGGGAGATCAAATCTCGGGCTGGTGCCTTCAAAGTCAAAGGGATCGGGCATGGGTTTTGTCCTTTGTCGAAACTATCAGCCGAGCTGGGCCAGGAATGTGGGGTCAGAAATGGCAAGGCTGCCGATCTGCCGAACGTGGATTGATCCACCCGGCAAAGCCGAATGAAGATCCGCAACCTGCGTCGATGAAAGCAGAATTTCGCTGATGGAGACTGTCCAGCTTTGGATCGGAGAGGCCAGCTCACCATAGGTTACGAGGTAACGTTCGGATTCCTCGACAAGCGGCGTCTCGGCTCCGTCCGGCCAGAGCCAGGCGCCGCGCGCGCGGCGCGTCCAGCAGAGCCTCAGCGAGTCGTCTGCAAGAATTTCGGATCGGGCATGCACCGGCGATGGTGGGCGCAACGAAATGCCGCGCAAGGCGATCGACGAACCGACCGGGTCGGGATCGCCACGGCCAGCCGCAACGATCTGAGTTGCCGGACCGCTCGTCACGAGTGTCGGATCCAGCGTTCGCAACCGCTGGTCAAGCAGGACAAATGTCTCGCCACCGATATGTCCGGCGACCGCACTTTCGGTACCGCCCCGCCCACGTAACAACCAGGAAAGCCGCCAGACGCCGCCACCGAGCGGCTCCGCTCTTGCAAACTGTAGAATCTCCGAACCGACCAGCGCCCTGTTCGCGCCAGCGGCAAGTTGCGCGGCGGACGCATTTACAAGACTCATGTCGTCGGAAAGGAGGTGAACCGAGAGCGAACTTCGTCTGTCGATCAAGTGCGGGCTGGAAGGTGCGAGCGGATCGGGAACGCTGCCGATCACGTTGCGCGCCCTGCCGCTCGGTCCAAGCGATTGCAGCGAACCGCTACCGTCATCGGCGAACAGGGCAGCGCCCGACCAGTTCGCGCCCGCCGACGAAACCGCCGCAAAAATGCGCGGAGTATTGGCGCTTCCGGTTCCATCCCAGGGCAATTCGAAAGCAGCAAGCGTGGTTGGCGGAGCGAGCAGGTCTGGCAGCGGGTTGATCCGCCCCGGATCGACCTGCCCGGGAGGAGCCGCCTCCGTTCCGTTGGGCACAACGCGCACAAGCGAAAGCTCCACGCCCTTGTCGCGTAGTTCCCATTCCTCCACGCGCCAGCGTCCCGGCATGCCGGACATGTTGACGATGGAACCGGGAGCGACTGCAGAATCGAGTTCGCAGGTGCGCCACGATAGCCGGTCGCGCGACCAGTCGGCCTTCTGCCTCATCCTGTCGGCAAGCATCAGCGCGGTCGTTGCCGTCATTGAGGCCGCGACTTCGACAGTGCGCGGTTGTCCCTGCCCTGGACGACCCGAAGCCCTTTGCAGCCCCGGCTGATAGTCGCGATCGACATCGTAATATCGCAATATCTCGAGCGGGCGCTCGCGGGGCGCGTTGCGCTGCCTGGTAAAACCACCAAGACCACCAAAGTCGCCATCGGCCACCGAAACTGCCGGTTCCGGCAGGACGATTGGCGTTGCCTGCAGGCGCTCGGGCGCAAAGACCATTGTCGAGCCGCTGGCATCCGCGTCGATCGGATAGATGGGATCGAGTTGCAGGAGGACGTCGGCAAGCGGGCCTTCGCATGAAAAGCCGGTCAGCCCATCGAGCGGCACGCCGGCATCGGCGTCATCGACGAGTTCTTCTACAATCTCGGCAAGACCGAATGTTTCGTCGGCAACGATCTCGAAAGTGAGCGCCGGTATCCGGTTGTAGAACTCGGAAAGATCGAGGTCTTCGAACACGACATAGGCGAGGCCACGATAGGCCGGAGTGAAGTCCGGCCCTTCGATCTCCGCCATGAGCGGATCAGGGTTCTGATCTTCCTCGCCAGTATAGATGCGCACCTGTCCATCGACCTTGAGGTCGCCGCCCCCGCCCCGCAGCAGCCTGCCGTCTGCCCAGATGCGTCGGATCGACCCAATCGGTCGGCTCGCAAGTGCGACAGCGAATGAAACCGAATAACTGTAGGTGGTGATGTCGGGCTGGTTCTTGCCGCCGCTCGTCTCGCTCGATTCGACGAGGTCGGTAGACCAGATGATGGTCCCCGGAACCCGCATGCTGCCGTAATGACGCGCAATGACCGTGCCGTAGCTGGAGGTTGTAATCTCCAGCTCTTTGAGGCGCGGGCCGCTGACGCTTCCCTGGCCGATAATTGCCGAATCGACCTGTCGCCCGACCAGCGCGCCGATCGCGCCACCGAGCGGTCCGCCAATGGCCGTGCCAATGGCGCTGAACAGTATTGTCGCCATGTCCGAATTATCCTTGGCAATTGGTGTCGAGCCGCCAGTGACCAACGACCTTCCACGTGGCGGGAAGTTCGCCGATCACGACACGCCCCAGCCCAGCGTGGGCATGGACGCAGCGGCCATCGCTTGCGACGATCAGGAGATGGTATTGAACCGGACCAACCTGCGCGAACAGCACGTCGCCCGGCACGCGGTCTCCGGTCGCAGGCGCAAAGCCGCTGTCACGGGCGAACCCGGCAATGGCCGGAGCTGCGCTGTTGCGCACCGGGTAGGCATCGGGGAGCACGACCGGTAGTTCGATGGACTTCATGGCATGAACCAGCACACCGATGCAGTCGAGCCCCGTCGCCGGATCGCGGCCATGCAGCCGGAACGGCGAGCCGACGAGCGCCTCAACGGCGCTCGCCAATGTGGTGGCGCTCACTGGCCGGGAACGGGATAACGGGCGAGCAAGTCGTTGCCGGGCAGGTAGGGCTCGCCACGGAAATTGATCGCATTGCCAAAGCGTTCTGAGCAGGTTGTCAGGGTATGATCGCAGCCCTGCCTGAGACTTATCCGCGAGCCGACCGGAGTTGCGGGATCGACGGGCGAATCGAGTGTGAGCGCATCCTCCAGCGCACCGGTCATGGCCATGGTCACGCCCGCTTGCGGCCCGTCCATCCACCGCAGCCTGCCACCGATAAGGGCAGGCAAGTCTGAGTCGGTCGTCAGGATAACGCTGTTCGTATCGGCATCGACCGAGACAAGCAGGGCTTCGTGGTCATATCTCTGCGGCGGCAGGTTGCAGCCCGCTCCGCAAAAGACCGCCCGACAAGTCGGGCTGGTTCGCGGCACCGGATCGCGTGTCAGTTCCGCCTTGCGCGACACCAGTTCGGCGGTGAAGCCGCCGTCCTGCTCAAGGATCGCTCCGATCCTGCCGCGATAGAGCGTTTGTTTCTCGCCGCTTTCCCAGTCGACCAGGCCGATCCGCACCTGCGCATTGTCGAACCGCCCTACCGCGAGCTCCGTGGCGCTGATCGATTCGTGGCTGAGCACGCCTTCGACTTCGGCATTGTCGGGTTCGAAGTCGGCGGAACGCTTGATCGAGGACGGCACCATGCCCGGCGAGGCGCGATGCAACACGCCTTCGAACCAGAGATCATGATCGTGGGAGGTAAACCCGAGCGTAACGCCATCGGTGCGCATCACTCGCCAGAATGTCGCCACTGTTTCAAGTTCGGTGCCGAACCAGATCCTGCTCATGATGCTTCCCTGATTTCAACGACAGGGACGCTGGGCGCTTCGCCCGCCGCAAACGAGGCTCCGGCTATCTCAAGACTGTCCTGCGCGAAGCGCACCGGAACGTCGAACAGGAAGCCTGCGCGCACGGCCGCTCCGTCTGCCGGGGGTGTCTCGAAGCTTATCACCCCGCCTTCGAGAAGCTCCCAGTTGCCGAGCTGTATGGCATTGCCAACGCTGACAACGATGGTTTCGAAGGCAGGGCGAGTAATGCGCCGTTCCTGCTGCTCGCCGCCTTCTCCGTAGCGTTTCACGAGCGGAAAGTCCGACCTCGAACCATCCCCGTAGCCGAGCAACTGGTCGGAATGGAGCGGCGCGCCGACCATGCCGTTCGAGCTGTGATCGGAAGGATCGCGCAGACGGAAACCGCGCGCCGCGCCGCGCCGTGCCCGGTAGAACGCGATGAGTTCGCCCAGCTCCGCCTCCGATCGGATACCGGGTCCGACATCGAAGCGCAGCCGCGCGTTCGACCACAGGCTGTTGCGTCGCTCGAAACCGGACGCCGTTACCGAAACACTGGTGGAGAATTCCGGGATCACGGTAGCGTCGCGTCCGAGCGCCAGCGGGTAGAGCACATCGTCGAAGGCTTGCATGTCAATTTGGTCCTGTGTGAGAGGCAGCCGCACGTAACCGTCCCGGCAGACCTGCGGCAG
>JAGREJ010000024.1:40500-51720 GCA_020446595.1 Novosphingobium sp.
TCGATCAGCCGCCACTTGTCGGATTCCTCGGCGAGCAGGACAAAGCCGGCGAAATAATCCTGTTCTTCAGGCGGGTAGCCGAGCCGTTCGTTGATGATTTCGTAGCCAGCCCTGCGGTTCGCGTCGGAACCGGCTGTCAGCCAGTCATAATCCTCGACCTGAAGGCGATCGAAGGCAGGCGCCGCCCAGGCGGTTGGCAGATTGGCGCGACGCGCGTGCGGCATTGATGGATCGAGCAGCGTCGGCGGAAACACGAGCAGCAGGGCCTCTAGCGGATTGCCTCCTGCCGCAGTTCTCGCTGCCTGAACGAGCGCGGCGGTCGATTGCGCAAGGATCTGCCCGGCCTGATCGAGCGCATTTCGCTGCCCCGAACCGAGCGGCAGGCGCATGTTGGTGATGACGGGATGGCCAGCAATGGCAGTGCTCGCCCAGGGGTCGTAGATACAGATGCGTCCGTCGGGAAATATCCACCACCATGGCTCGCCGACCTGAAAGCGGACCTGCACGCCCGCCTGAATCATCAGTCCAACGAAAGCGGCGGCGACCGCACGAAGCCAGACCATCGCATCGGGCTGGGCAGGCGAGAGCAGCGTTGACGGCGGATCCCATCCGGTCAGAGCCGGTCCGCCATCCCACGCCATCTGCCGCCAGTGGTGCGGGCAATGCTGATCGAGCACCTCGTAGGAAAGCGAAGCGATGGGCGAAAATCCCAGTCGGTCGCATTCCTCGAAATAGGCCTTGTGCCAGCTTCGCGCGGGACCGGACAGCGGGTCGCCGAATTCGTCGACCACATAGCGTCCGGCCTCATGACGAAGCTGGAAGTAATGGCTCATGCCGACGTAGTGAACGATCGATCCGCGATAGCCCAATTGGCGAATATTGCGCAGCAGCCTTGCCGGAGTCTGCACGCCATTGTCATCGAAGCCGGTTGCAATGGCATGTCCGTGCGGCGGCACGACCACGTCACCGATTTCGAGAAGCGCGTTGCGGCCAGAGCAGGAAATTCCGGTGATCTCCGCCCAACCGTCCACCGGGAGCGGCAAGGGGTCGTCGCTCTCGCTGTCGTAGCCGGGCGCTACCAGCGAAATGAACATGCGGTCGATGTCGCCCGGCCAGACCGGATCGCCATCAAGCACAATGTCCCAACCGCCCGCGAGATCGGAAAACTGTAATTCGATTTGCGCATCGTCCGGATCGCCCTGGGCGTAGTTCCACAGGCGCACATACCAAGTGCGCGGCAGTCCGTCCTCGTCGCGCCCTTCGATGGTCAGCGTCGGGCCGTTGGGCTGGTCGAGCGGCACGATTCCGCCCGAACGCCAATGGAACGAGAGCGTGCAATGCGCATAGTCCCGCCGCGTACGGTAGGCGAGCAGCGGATGATCGATGGTATCCTGGCTGTCCCAGATCAGTCCGGCCAGATCCTTCTGGCGAAGGAAATTGGCCTCGACCCGCATTTCGTCGTGGCCGGTGGTTACGACCGAGGCGACCATCGGGCGCGGAAAATTGACGGTCCAGAAGCGCGGGTCGAAGCGCGCAATCCAGTCGCTCGCCTGCCCCTCGCGTTTGTCGGCGAGCCAGAATGCCATTGCGGTAATCCTTGCTAGATCAGGCCTGCGCCAGTGCGCGGCGTACGGCGCTCGCCACCTGACGGCCGGAGCGTTGCAGCGATTGCGGAACACTGGCTCCGCGCGGCGCAGCCACGGTGATCGAAACGCGCACGTCACGTCCGCCGCCGCGTTCGAAGTTTTCGACCCGCCCCGAGCTGGTCGGCACGAACAGTTCAGGCCCGCGTTCGCCCACAAGGTAGCCGCGGCCCGGCGAAACCGGGCCTCCGGTGGCGCGACCGGGCAGGCCGAATACCGAGCCGACGATCCCCCCAAGATCGAGCAGACCGCCGATCCCGCCGCCCGGCAGGCTCGAAAACAGGCTTCGGGCCGCCTGAGCGGCGATCTCGTTCAGGGTGTTGAGCGCAATGCGCTTGAGATCATCGAAGCCGAGGCTACCCCGTCGGATCGCACCGACCAGCCCGCGCTCGAGAACCGCCCCCGCCTGATCGAATCCGCCCAACAATGTCGAATCGAGCGTCGAGCGCAGTCCAGCGATGTCCTGTTCGAAACCTTGCGTGCTCGCACGCACTTCGACCAGCAGCGGTTCGAGATCGTCATCCATTTTCGCGTTCCATCATCTTTTCAAGTTCGGTTCTGGCCAGTGGATCGCCAGTCCCATCGGCGAGTGGCGCGAGCGCGGCAGCCAGTTCCGCAGGCGTAGCCGACCAGAAGTCGGCGGGCCGCCAGCCAAGCAATTTCGCCGCGAGGGTGAAGAGACGCACCGCGTGCGGCCCGAAACTGTCACTCATCCGGTCCCTTGCAGAATTTGCGCGAGCACGGCGCGCAGAGGTTTGGCGCTTGCGGCAAGGCCCTGACGGATGACAGCTTCACCCAGCTGTTCGCGGGTCAGATCGCGCCGGTCGGCGAGGCAATGCCAGAACAGGCCAGCGATTTCGGACAGCTTCAGGTCGCCGCCCGAGGCGCGCTCGACCAGTGCCAGCAGCGGGCCAAGCTCCTCCTCCGCGGCAACCAGCGCGCCAAAGCTCGGGCGCAGCACATATGGTGCGCCTCCTATGGTCAGCGTGGCTTCGCCCCGGTGCGGATTGGCGGTCTGCTGGCTCACGCGGGCAGAACCTCGCCGGAGCTTTCGAGCTGCATCGTGTAGCTGCGCTCGCCGTTGAAATCGCCGGCATAGTCGAGCCGCTGGATCAGGAACTGGCCGCGCAGCTTCTCGCCGTCCTCGAAGCTCAATTCGTAGTCGTCGATGGTTCCGGCCATGGCATTGGCGCGGATCTTCGCTTCGGCGGCACTGCCGAGGAATATCCCGGAGGCCGATACGCCGACCGAGCGCACACCGGCACCCGACAGCAATTCGCGCCAGCCGCCGCTGCCCTTGTTGGTGACGACGACAGTCTCGCCGGTTACGGTCATCTGCGTGGTGCGCAGACCGGCGACAGTGTCATAGGCGGCGGGCGATCCACCATCGGAAATCTTGAGAAGGAAGGCGCTGCCTTTCTGGGCGGGCATAGAAAATCTCCTTGGCTATGGCTGCGCGTGCTGTTCGTCAGGCGGCAAGCAGGCGGAAGCGGTATTCGAGAAGGATCGCGCGGCGGCTCTCGCCGCGCTGTTCGGCGCGGGCGCGCAGGAACTGCGTGTTCACCACCGTAAAGCCGGATTGTGAGGCAGGCAGCGAGGCGATGCGGCTCTCAATCGCGCTGACCAGACTTGCCGCCGTATCCAGCGCATCGCCGCGGCAATGTAATTCGAACGCGACGCGGACCTCGCGACCAATGCCGGTCTTGTGGCTCCAGTCGGCGCTGGCGCTGGCGGCTATCGCCAGCCAGGGCAGGCTGGTTCGCAAGGGCGCTTCCTCGACAATGGCGTTGAGCTCGCTCGCAAGGAAGGCGTCGCTTGCCAGCCAGTCGACAAGCGCGGCGCGCAGAGCAACTTCCATGCAGTCAGTCCTTCGTGAAAAGCGGCCACAGCAGGCGCGCATCGCGCCACCGGGCCGGATCGGTCGATGCCTGCCGGCGCGAGGCCAATGCCGTTTCGGCGAGCATGGCTGCCTTGCGAGCAAGGTTCACCACAAAGCCGCCCGCACTGGCGGCGAGGCGCGCCTCGATCATGCGAGACGCATCCGCCGCCATGGTTGCCACAGGGCAGCTACGGCGGCGGGCGGTTGCGGCGCTGCGCCGCTCGCCTCGCGCTCGCGATGCTGGTGCGCGGCGAGCCGGACAATGCCGTGACGCATGGCTTCGGGAAGCGAGTCCCAGCCCGGCGCAAGTCCGGCGATGAAACGCACGGCAATGTTTGTGGCATTGCCCCGGCGCAGCAGGCGGACCTTGCCGGTGCCATCGGCATCCAGTTCGATCTCGTAGTCGCCGGGATCCATCGCTGTGCGCTCGCCAGTCTGAGTAACTGCCTCCATCGCAGTGATGGCCTGGACCGGCCTGACAGTGAGTGGCAGCCAGCCGCCCCGAACTGGGGTGACTTCCTCGCACAGGGCTTCGAGCGGCATCAGGCCGGTGAAGGCCTCGCACATGTCGAGCGCGGCGCGCAGGAGCGCCGAAAGCAGGGCATCGTCATGCGTCGTCGATATGCCGAGCCATTGCTTCAGTTCGGCCAGGGCCGAGACCGGCAGGATCGCCGGCGTGACGATTGCTCGCTTCATTCGCGGCCTCCGTTTGGAAAGGTGATGATTGCATCAGGGATGCCCGCGCCGGTTGGAGAGGAAGGGGGCAGCGGCGCGGGCATGGGGCCCGGTCAGGGGAAGGGACTGACCGGGACTCGGCTCATCTGCCTCAGGCCGAGATCTTCATCAGCTTGATCGCATCGCTGTCGAGCACCTGACCGCCGATCCGCTTGGTCGCGTAGAAGTGGACGAACGGCTTGTTGGTGAACGGATCGCGAAGGATCGTCGTCGCGCTGCGCTCAGCGATGAGGTACCCCGCGCGGAAATTGCCGAATGCAATCGGGAAGGCATCGGCGGCGATGTCGGGCATGTCCTCGGCCTCGACGACCGGGTAGCCGAGCAGGCGGTTGGGCTGGCCTTCCATCAGGCCCGGCTGCCACAGGAACGAGCCGTCGGCAGCCTTGAGCTTGCGCACTTCGGACAGCGTCGCCGAATTCATCACCCAGCTCGCGCCCTGCCGATGACCGGCCTTGAGCGAATGAACGAGGTCGATCAGCCGCAGTTCGGGATTGACGTCGAAGCCCAGAGCATCGCCCGAGACGACATGCTGCAACGTGCCGAAGGCGCGAACCGAGTCGGTTTCATCGGTGGTCGGAGCGGTCAGGAAGCCTTCGGGCTGATTGACGCCGCTGCCGCCAACGAAGGCCGCGCCCTCTGCGCGGGCGAATTCGGTGGCGATTTCCTCGGCGAGCCAGGGCTCGAGGTCGAATGCGGCATCGTCGAGCATAGACTGGCTGGCAGCGGGATTGGCATAGAGTTCACCAGATGGCGGTGCGATCTCGGCGAAGCTGGGAGTCGCGGTTTCGGCGCGAGCGGCTACTTCGCTGACCCAGCCAGAGGCTGTGCCGCCGGTGGTGACCAGCTTGCGGTAACCGGCAGTCCCGGTCTGCACGACCTGCGCGATCGCGCGGATCGGGCTGATGTTCTTGAGGCGCGCCGAAATCGTCGCGTCGATTTCGCGCGGGACCGCATAGCCGCCGTCTGCCAGCGCCGCGCCCGAGATGGACTTCAGCTCGGTTTCGCGGCCATGGCGCAGGTAGCCATCAACGAAGCCCTTGAGCTCCGGGCTCATCGGCTGGGTGGGTGCGCCTTCGAGGATCGGGCGGGCGGCGGCGCGGCCGACGCGGTCGAGCCGGGCTTTCACGTCGTCGACATCGTTGCGCAGCATATCGATCGCTTCGTCGGCGGCATCCTGCCGGGCAACGAGATCGAATGAGGCGTCAAGCGCCTCGACAGGCCCGACCGTTTCGGGCGTGCGGGCGGAGGCGAAGGAGCGGGTCATTTCCATGGGGCATTTACCTTTCACAAAAAAGGCCGCCCCATGGATCGGGACGGCCGGACATTGGCATTTGGTATGGATCGGGAATTCAGCGCAGCAGGTGCACGCGCGCGCCGTGCTGCATCGGGTGGGTGACGAGGCTGATCTCGAACAACTCGATGTCGAGCAGTTCGCGCCCCTCATCGCTGGTCCGGCTGCCGAGCGTGCGGTAGCCGAAGCTGAGACCGGTGACTTCGCCGGACCGCAGCGCAAGTCCGGCGGCGCCATCGGGATTGTCGATCGAGGCGATGACGCGCAGACCGCGCTCATCCTCGGCGATCTGATCGACCCAGCCGACGCGCAGGTCGGGCCGGTGCTGCCAGAACAGCGGAAGCGCATCGCTTCGCGAGGCCAGCGTGCGGGCGAAAGCGCCCTTGCGGATAAGGTCGCGACCGGCGTCGCGCTTGCCGAACAGAGCGGCATAGCCGGCGAAGCGCAGGCTCACTTGAGCAGCTCCGTGGCGCCGAGCCTTACGGCAAGTCCCAACAGCAAGAGCGCGAACAGGCCGCGCACGATCCAGGTGACCACGGCCGCCTGTGCACTGGCCTTGGCCGCACGCCAGGCCTTGAGCAATTCGCGCAATTGAGACAGATCCTCGTGCGCGTTGATGTCGTCGAGGCCGACCTGTTCGAGCATGCGCTGCGCGCCCAGCTCGCTCGCTTCCTCGATGATCGCCCTGACCGTCACGAGATCGGTGCCCTCGCTGGTCGCCTGAGCCACGAGACTGACGAGCATATCGCTATTGTTCATGATTTGTTCTCCGCGTCATCGGGATTGGCGGGCAGGCCGAGCAGGCCGCGTTTTTCGGCATCGGACAGGAAGCCAGCCTCGCTCACCATGGTCCACAGCCGCTCGCGGTCTTCCGACAGCGCAGGAACGCGGTCCAGATCGATGGCGAGCTTGGCCTTGGGGAACCACGGCGACAGAGCTTCTGTGAGCGCGGCGAAGATCTTGGCCGCCATCGGCAGCAAGGTCAGCCGCCACAGCGCCCGGTTGGCTTCGCGATAATTGGCATAGGTGGAATCGCCCGGCAGGCCGAGCAGCATCGGCGGCACCCCAAAGGCCAGCGCGATGTCCCGCGCGGCGGCGGCCTTGAGCTCGGCAAAGTCCATGTCCGCAGGGCTCATGCTCATCGACTGCCATTTAAGACCGCCTTCGAGCAGCATCGGGCGGCCCGCATTGGGATGGCCCGAAAAGGCATTGGCGAGTTCGGTCCTGAGGCGGTCGAACTGGTCGGCAGTAAGGGTGGCGTTGTCACCCGGATCGTAGACCAGCGCGCCGGAAGGCCGCGCCGCGTTTTCGAGCAGCGTGCGGTTCCAGCTGGCCGCGGCATTGTGCGTCGCAATGGCTTGATCGGCGGCGGAAAGGCATCCGGCGCCATAGTGATCGTCCGCCGGGTGGAAATGCCTGATGTGGATGAGATTGGGCGAAGCGTCCTCGTCGAGCACCGGGATCGTCAGCTTCCGTTCGCCGACCTTGTAGGTGAAGCCATTGGGCCAGCCGTCCTCCGACGCGAGCACACTCATCCGTTCGGGACGCAGGGCGAACAGTTCCACCGGACGGCCCTTGGCGTCCTTCATCACCTGCACATAGGCATTGCCGTGGAGCAGCAGGTGCGAGGCCAGCGTTTCGAGCAGCGACTGGCCCGCGCTGGTCTCGCCCACGAGCGCGACCAGCTTGGCGTCGGTCTCGATCAGCGGCGCGCCGGCGATTCCTTCGGCCACCAGCCGCACCGCGCGCTGCGCCACCGGGTTTTCGAGATAGCCGCGCCGCAGCGCCGTCGGATAGTCGAATGGCAAGCGGCCCGGACTGGTCTCGGCATAGACCCAGGGCGAATTGTAGGTGCGCGCCAGGGGCACGCGGTCGCCGCCGCCCTTGAAGGCGGAAGCGAGCGTTTCGAGAAATGACATGGGTTATCCCTTTTTGGTTGCGGATCCCCAGGGCATCCGACAACCTTCGTTGATGAGGCTACGAGATTATCTGATCGGTCGGCGGATCGAGCTGACGTCGCCGCTTCCGCCAGACGATTTCGCAAGACGAATTAACGCTGCGACGCCCTCCCTGTTCAATGTCTTAGCATACGGAGTGGGAGGCTGGTGCCATTTTGGCTTCATGTGCCTCTATTGGTGCCACCCGTTTTTTCACAACGGTCTCGCGCCGGTCTTGTCAGCCCGTCTCCGAATGGATTCCGGTCGGACATTGATAAACGGAAGGTTTGGCGCATCGCGCTTCTTGCAAGGTTTCCTGCTACTCTGGTGGGCCATTATTTCCTTGATGTTTCTAGCATTGATCGCAGCGCTGACGCACGAAGGTCCAAAGACCGGGAATGAAGGAATTGCCGCGTTGATTTTGCCAATCTTCGCAGCAATGCCGATTGTCTTTCATTTCATCTTCAACCGCAACGCAAAGCAGCATCTGGGCGACATCCTGGCATTTCTGGAACGTGAAGCACAAGCGACCTGATCGGACCTATTCCCCCACCCAAACCCTCGGCATCCCGCCCCGCCCCAGCATCAGTTCGGTCATGGCCCAGACGAGGGCATCGGCGCGGTCGGGCGAGCGGCCCGGTCCCTCGTAGCCGCCGCCCGCCATCAGGCCGCACAATTCGTCTTCCAGCTCCGGGAACGTGCCAGCGTGGCGCACCCTTCCAGCCTCGTAGAGCGCGACGACCGGCTCGGCGCGAGCGACCTTGCCCCGGCTCGCACGCACCAGCCTGAGCGGCAGCGACAGGTCAGCGGCGCGCAACACAGTTTCGACCATCGCCCCGCCCTGATTGGCTTCGGCGACCACCCGGTCGGCCTGCCAGACCTGCGCGGCACTCGCCACGGCACGCGCCCAGCATTCGGGGCTCGGCTTGCGCACCGACGCATCGGCGAGCACGCGGCCTAAGCCGTCGCCGCCCAGTGCCGCCACGACAATGCCGCAGGCATCGCCATTGGCCGAGGCAGGCGGATCGACGCCGATCACCACGCGCGAGTGGGTCGCTGGGGCGGCGCTCTCGCGGCACTGTTCGAGCAGGCCGCGGGTCCACAGCGCGCCTGCAATATCCTCGATCAGTTCGCCGTCCAGTTCCTGGCGCCCCAGCGCCGTCTTGCCATAGGTCCGGCGCATGTCGCGCAGGAAGCGTGGTGGCAGATTGTCTGCATTGTCTTTGCTGCGCCCGCGCGTGAGTTCCAGCCCGTCAGCGTTCAGCACCTTGCGCAGCAACGGCACCGCGCGCGGCGTTGTCGTGGCGAGAACGCGCGGCATTTCGCCCAGTCGCAGACCGAACGCGAGATTGTCCCATGCGGCTTCGGCCCTGCCTCCGACATTGTCCCACTTCGCGATCTCGTCGCACCAGGCGTGGCTGTGCTGCGGACCGCGCAGCGCCTCGGGCTCAAGCGCCGAATAGAGCGTGGCCGTGGCACCGTTTCGCCAGGTCAGCCGCCGCAGCGACGGCTCGAACCTTGGCCGCCGACGCGGCGGGCTGACTGCGAGAACACCGCTCTCGCCCTCGACCATCACCGCACGCGCTTCGCCAAGCGAGGCGCCCACCAGTGCGATGCGGGCATCCGGGTTGGCGGTTGCCACCGTGCGCACCCATTCGGCGCCCGCGCGGGTCTTGCCGAAGCCGCGTCCCGCCATGACGAGCCACGTCCGCCAGTCGCCCTGCGGAGCAATCTGCTGTTCGCGCGCCCACAACCGCCAGTGCCACGCAAGTTCCTCGCGTTCCGCCTCGCTCAGCGATTTGAGCGCCAGCAACCGTTCGTCGGGCGCGAGCGAAAGCAGGTAGCGCAGACGCCCGTTACTCGTCATCCAAATCCCCCGCCGAGGCATTCAGCTGCGCGCGCTCACGCATCGCATCGAGCTTGGCATCGATCGAGGCGAGGATCGCGGCTTCATCGTCGTTTTCCTGGAGGGCTTTCTCTCGCGCGACCGTCTGGCGGTGGATAGCCAGCAGGCGAAACGCGGTGGCATTGTCGAACTTGCGCGGCTCGGCGTCCTTTGCCTCGCCGCTGCGCAGGCGGTGGAGCAGATCCATTTCGAGATTGTCGTAGCCTTCGCACAGCGCCGTGAACCACTGGCGGGAAAACTGCGGGTCTTCGCGACGGGTCTTGTAGGCCCAGCTCAGGCTGATCTGGGCGCTGTCGGCGGCGGCGCTCACATTCGAGGTATCGGCAAGCTTGGCAAGAAACGTCTGGCGCCAGTTCTTGGGCGCACCATAGCGGCGGCGGCGCGCCGGAGCGCACTCGGTCGATGAAGTCATGAACATTGTTCCGGGAGGGGATGAGGCCGGTTCGTTGCGAATCGGTCTATCGCGATGTTCCTGTTATGTGCCAAAAGAGCGTGACGATGTCAAGGACAAATCACCATATCGGTGAATTCCCTATGTCAATCGGATGTGGGCAGGCTGCGTTGCGTGCTTGTCGCGCGGTTCGGCTGGCCCTACTAGCGGCCTAGCCAAGCCACCAGAAAGACACGCAATGCTTCGCCGCCTTTACGACTGGACCATGGCCAAGGCGGCGCATCCGCACGCGCAATGGTGGCTGGCGGCATTTTCCTTCATGGAAGCGAGCTTCTTTCCAATCCCGCCGCATCCGCTGCTGGGCCTGATGTGTCTGGCCGAACCCAGGAAAGCCGTGCGCTTCGCCATGATCGCCACCCTCGCATCCGTGATTGGCGGCCTGTTCGGTTACCTGATCGGCTGGGGCCTTTACGATACCATCGGCAAGTCGCTCATCGGCGCACTGGGACTGACCGACAGCTTCCCGGTCGCGGCCTGCCATCTCAACGAGCGGGACTGGGAAGCGATCGTGATCGCGGGCGCGACGCCGGTCCCGTTCAAGCTGCTGACGATAACCGCGGGCTTCATCGGTATGAACCTGCTAACCTTCGTGCTTGCCAGCCTTGCCGGACGCGGATTGATCTTCATGACCGTGGGCGTGCTGTTCCGCGTTTTCGGCGCGCCGATCAAGGCGGTGATCGACAAGTACCTGGGTACCGTCACGACCCTGTTCGTCCTGCTCGTTGTCGGAGGGTTCATCGCGATCACGCAGCTTGGAGGAAGCGGCGAGAAAGGCGTCGATCCTTGCGCGGGGGCGACGCTGGAGACCATGCGCTGACGCTGCGCGCCATGGCAGGGCTCAGATGATCCCCGCTGCCTTCCCGGCGCGTTCGAACATGCCGATGATCTGCTGAACCTGTTCCGCCGAATGCTCGGCGCAGAGCGAACAGCGCAGCAGCGTCATGTTGGCGGGCGTGGCCGGCGGACGGGCAAGGTTCACATAGAGCCCTTCGTGCAGCAGCGCCTCCCACATCGCCGCGCCGCGCTCCAGATCCGGCATGATGACCGAGATGATCGCGCTCTGCGGCTCTTCGGTGCCAAGCTGGAAGCCCAGCGCCTTGACCCCGGCATGGAGCGTGCGCGAGTTTTCCCACAGGTGCGCGCGCTTGTTGCCCGAGTGCATCAGCTTGCGGATCGAGGTCGCCGCTGTCGCCACCACGCTTGGCGGCAGGCTCGCGGTGAACACATAGGGACGGCAGACCAGCCGCATGACCTCAAACTTGGGATGGTTCGAAACGCAGAAGCCGCCCACCGTGCCGACGCTCTTGGAAAAGGTGCCGATCACGAAATCGACCTGATCGAGCACGCCCTGTTCCTCGGCGACGCCGCGACCGTTGGG
>JAGREJ010000024.1:51856-54136 GCA_020446595.1 Novosphingobium sp.
GCGCCTTCTGGAATGCGCTTCAGGCGTTTTTCCATCGCCTCGATGTCGTTGTGCTTGAACGGGACGACTTCGGCGTCGCCCATCTTGCAGCCGTCCCAGATCGAGGCGTGGCTGTCGATGTCGAGCACCACGTAGTCGCCCTTGCCCGCGATCGTGCTGATGATGCCGAGGTTCGCCTGATAGCCGGTCGAAAACACCATGGCGTGATCCATGGCGTAGAAATCCTTCAGCGCCTCCTCGACCTCGCGGTGACCGATGTAGGTGCCGTTCAGCACACGACTGCCGGTGGTGCCGGAACCGAACCGGTCGAGCGCATCCTTGCCCGCCTCGATCACATCGGGGTCGAAAGTCATGCCCATGTAGTTGTAGGTGCCCAGCAGTATCGTTTCGCGCCCGTTGCACACCGCCACAGTGGGCGAGAGCACCTGCTCCATCACCAGATTGAACGGATCCTCAACCCCCGTGGCGAGCAGATCCCGACGCATCTCGATGATGTCGTCGAACTTGGAAAACAGGTCGCTCATGCCTGGAGCTTGACCACCGCATCGACAAGCTGGCCGTAATTCTCGATCTCGGCCTG
Source organism: Novosphingobium sp. (assembly GCA_020446595.1). Taxonomy (GTDB): domain Bacteria; phylum Pseudomonadota; class Alphaproteobacteria; order Sphingomonadales; family Sphingomonadaceae; genus Novosphingobium. The sequence continues at coordinate 52,437 of JAGREJ010000024.1, forward strand.
CTGGTTCATGGAAATGATGATGTCGAATTCGTCCTCGATGGCGGCGACGAAATCCATCACTGTCAGGCTGTCGAACTCCAGATCGTCGGTGAATCTGGTCGCATCGGCAATCGCCACGCCCTTCTTGTTGAAGGGATCGAGCAATGCCCTGATGCTTGTATCGACTTCGCTTCGGTCCATGGGCCGGGTTCCTAGAAATGCAATGCGGCGCAAAAGAGGCGCGAGGGGTGCGTTGTCAAGGCCGCCCTCACACAAGCTCGCGAACGGCAGTCATGAAAGGACCGATCGAAACAGGCTTGGCGAGGTAGCCGTCGGCGCCTGCATCGCGGATGCGTTCCTCGTCGCCCTTGCCGGCATAGGCGGTGACCGCGAGCACCGGGATCGCGCGCAGCACCTTGTCCACCTTGGCCGCCTCGATCAGTTCGAGCCCGGAAACACCCGGAAGCTGGATATCCATGATGATGAGATTGGGCACGAAGCGCCGTGCCGCATCGAGCACTTCGTTCCCGTCGGCAACCGGTTCGACCGCGAAGCCCTGATTCCTCAGGACGTCGCAAAACAGCTTCCGGTTGAGATCGTTGTCCTCGACAACCAGAATTCGCTTTGCCATTCGCAGTCCCGCACACCATCTTGCGCCGTGACACCTGCTCTATGCGCTCAAAGGAAGGCTGACAATTCTCAGGCAAGCGCCATCCCCCGCCAGCGATCCGCAAGCACTGGCTCTGGCCGCTCTGGGCTGGATTCTTGGCCAGCCGGACCGGGCCGAGCGCCTGCTGGAGCTGACCGGCATGACTCCTGACATCTTGCGCGCAGGACTCGGGGACACGAATGTGCTCGCCGCCGTGATCGAATTCCTTTGCGCGCATGAGCCGGACCTTGTTGCGGCGGCGGACGCGCTGGGGATTGAACCGCAAGAGCTTGCCGCCAGCAGGGAAAGGCTGAACCCATGACCCGCCCGCTCGTCATTTCGGATTGCGACGAGGTGCTGCTCCACATGATCGGCCCGTTCAGCGAATGGCTGGGCGAGCAACATGGCATCGATTTCAGCCTCGCGGGAAACGAGTTTCACAAGGCGATGACCCGCCGCGACACTGGAGAAAGGGTCGAAGCGGCGGACGTCTGGCCGCTGCTCAACGGCTTCTTCGACAACGAAATGCACCGGCAATTCCCGATTGCCGGCTCGGTCGAGGCCATTGCCGCATTGAGCGAAAATGCCGATGTGGTCGTGCTGACGAACCTTCAGGATCACCGCGCGGACAATCGCACGCGCCAGCTTGCCGACCACGGCATCAACCTGCGCGTCTTCACCAATCAGGGGCCGAAGGGACCGGCGCTTCAGGCGATTCTCGACGAATATGCTCCGAGCCGGGCGGTGTTCATCGACGATCTGGCTCAACATCACGGATCGGTCGCCGAGATCGCCCCGCATGTCGACCGGCTGCATCTGTGCGGCGAGCCCCGAATCGCACCGCATATCGCCTGCGCGCACGAGGCGGGCCATGCCCATGCGCGCATCGACACCTGGGATCATGCCCTGCCGTGGCTGCTGGAAAGGCTCCATGGCGAAACCGGGGAAAATCAATGACAGACGCCGAAATCGAAGCGAAACTGGCAGAGCTCGGGCTCACCCTGCCCGAAGCGGCAGCGCCGGTCGCCGCCTATGTGCCGGTCGTGCTCGCAGGCGGGCTGGCGCATGTTTC
>JAGREJ010000220.1 GCA_020446595.1 Novosphingobium sp.
TTTCCCGCTGTTCTACTTCTTCCTGTTGGTGCCGCTTGGCGAAGAACTGGTGCCCGCATTGCAACTCGTGACCGCCAAGCTGACCATCGCGATGGTCGAGGCGAGCGGCATACCCGCACGGATCGAAGGGGTGTATATCGATACGCCGGTCGGCCTGTTTGAAGTGGCCGAGGCATGTTCGGGCGTGAAGTTCCTGATTGCCATGGTCGCATTGGGCCTGCTGACCGCGAACCTGTGCTTCAAGAGCTGGAAGCGGCGGATCGCATTCGTGGCGGCCTGCATCGTGGTGCCGATCCTGGCCAATGGCGTGCGCGCATTCGCGACGATCTGGGTTGCGCAGTCGGTTGGGGCCGAGCGTGCGGTCAGCTTCGATCATATCGTCTACGGCTGGTTTTTCTTCGCGCTCGTGGTTGCAATCGTGCTGGCGGCGGCGTGGCCATTCTTCGATCGCTCACCGGGAGCGCCGCTGGTCGATGCCGAGCGGATTGCGACATCGCCGTTGCTCGCGCGACTGGAAGGGCACCGTGTCGCGTGGCTGACTGCATTGGCCGCGCTGATCCTGATTACCGGTGGCGCTCATGCCTGGGCTCGTGCGGGCGAGGCGTTGCGCGCCGAGCTCCCAAGCAAGGTGGGGCTGCCGGAAATCGACGGCTGGAGCCGCGTTCCCTATCCGAAAGGCGCGCTTGCGTGGCGTCCGCAGGCCGAGGGCGCCGATGTTCGCCTCCAAGGCCGCTACCGCAACGAGGCAGGCCAGGAAGTCGATGTGCTGCTTGCGCTCTACTCGTCTCAGGGCGATGGGCGCGAGCCGGGCGGCTACGGGCAGGGCGCATTGCCGCCGCACAGCGGCTGGTCGTGGCACTCGCCGGGGCCACACGTCGCCGACGGCAGGAGCGAGTGGTTGCGCGGTGACGAGGGCACGCTCCGTCTCGCTGAGACATGGTATGTCAACGGCTCGCTGGTCACGGGCAGCAACATGCGCCTCAAACTGCATTCGATGGGAGACAAGTTGCTGTTGAACGAGCATCCGGCGGCGCTGCTGATCGTGTCGGCAGCGGATCAGTCCGCCGAGCAGGCTGGGCCTTCGGTCGAGGCGTTCATGCGTGCAGCGGGGCCGCCGCGGCAGTGGATGGACCGGCTCGGCATTACGGAGTAGCGCGGCAGGATGTGCGGCATTGCCGGTCTTTATCATCTGACGACACCCAAACCGGTCGATCCTTTGCGTGTCGAGCGGATGTGCGATGCCATGGTCCATCGCGGGCCCGATGGCGGCGGCGTGTGGACCGCGCCGGGCGTCGGCCTTGGACATCGCCGTCTCTCGATCATCGACATCGCCGGATCGCCGCAGCCGATGGCATCGGCCGATGGCGGTGCGATGCTGGTGTTCAACGGCGAGATCTACAATTACCGTGAGCTGCGCGAGGAACTGCGCGGCCTTGGCGCCAGGTTCCAGACCGATGGCGACAGCGAGGTGATCCTGGCCGCGTGGCAGCAGTGGGGCACGGCATGCCTGCCGCGCCTGAACGGCATGTTCGCTTTCGCGATCTATGACGTCGACGCCCGCACTCTATTCCTTGCGCGCGACCGGCTGGGCGTCAAACCGCTGTTCCTGGCCGAACTGGCGGACGGCAGCGTGATCTTCGCGTCGGAATTGAAGGGCCTGCTCGCCCATCCATCGCTGCGCCGCGAAGTCGATCCGTTGGCCGTCGAGGACTACCTCGCCTGGGGCTACGTTCCCGATCATCGCTGCATGGTGAAGGGCGTGACCAAGCTTGCGGCTGGCCACAGCCTGCTGCTCGAACATGGCAAGCCCCTGCCGCCGCAGCGCCAATGGTGGGACGTCTCGTTCGAGAACCGCCACAAGGGCTCACTTGCCGATCTCGACGCGGAACTGTTGCACCTGATGCGTCAGTCGGTGACTTCGCGGATGATGGCGGACGTGCCGCTGGGCGCGTTCCTTTCGGGCGGAGTCGATTCCTCAAGCGTTGTCGCGCTGATGAGCGAGGCGAGCCAGGCGCCGGTGCGAACCTGTTCGATCGGCTTCGATGTCGCCGCACTCGACGAGAGCAACTATGCCGACGAGGTGGCGCGGCTGTTCGCGACCGACCATCGCTCGCGCACGGTATCTCCGGACGACTTTTCAGCCATCGATGCGCTGACGGCCATGTTCGACGAGCCGTTTGCCGATGCTTCGGCCTTGCCGACCTGGCGGGTGAGCCAACTTGCGCGCGAGACCGTGACAGTCGCGCTTTCCGGAGACGGTGCCGACGAGGCTCTGGCCGGATACCGTCGCCATGTCTTCCAGCATGGCGAGGACCGGGTGCGCTCGATCCTGCCCTCGGCCATCCGTGGTCCGGTTTTCGGAGCCCTGGCCGCAATCTATCCCAAGGCAGATTGGGCACCCCGCCCGTTGCGGGCAAAGGCGACTTTCCAGTCGCTGGCGGCAGGTAGTGCCGCTGGCTATGCGCGCGCGCTTGGCGTTACCGGGCCGGAGCTGCGCCAGCGGCTCTATTCGCCTGACTTCCTGGCAATCCGCGGGGACTATCGCGCCGAACAGCCTTTCGAGGCGCTGATCCGCGATGCACCGGCACGCTCCGGGCTCGACGGGGCGCAATATGCCGATCTCAAGTTCTGGCTTCCGGGCGACATCCTCACCAAGGTCGATCGCGCCAGCATGGCGGTCAGCCTTGAGGCGCGCGAGCCGCTTCTCGATTATCGGTTGATCGAGTTCGCGGCGGGTCTGCCCGAAGACATGCGCATCAGGCGCGGGCAGGGCAAATGGCTGATGAAGCACACAATGGAGCGTTATCTGCCGCGCGACATCCTCTATCGGCCGAAGCAGGGTTTCGTGACGCCGATTTCCCAGTGGTTCCGCGGCCCGCTTGCTGGCGAGGCGAGGGCGATCGCGCAAGGCGCCGGGCTCTCGCGGACCGGCTGGTTCGATTCACGTCGTCTTTCCGGAATTGCGGAGGCGCACATTGCGGGCACTTCCGACCATGGACGACTCTTGTGGCAATTGCTGATGCTAGAGCGGAGCCTGGGCCGACTGTTCGCGATCTGACCATTTCGGACCAATCCAGCGCGCAATGCAGCGGCTTCCCCTGGTTAAGCGACGTTAACTCAACCGTTTGTTAGCACTGTTTGCTTAGTGATTTTCGCGATGGTCTTGCATGCGATCCTCGGCTTTGCGCAATCGCGCGCAATTGCGCCAAACAGGCCGGTTGTCGCGCGCCCTCTCCACATTCGGGAGTGGCCGCGATGAACGCGTGGCTGGGCCGGATCTGGCCGAAGTGGAACAGCCGCCGCTTCCGCATTGCCTTCTACGCAATTCTCACCGGCATGGTTGCCGGTTTCTCGTCACTGACAGTGCCTCTGGAAGATGTCGCGATCAACATACGATCGGCCTTGCGCAGCCAGCCGGCGCCGCAGACCGTTGTGGTGGTTGCTATCGATGACCGGACGCTTGACGCGGTTGGCGCCAGAGACGTGACCCGCGAGCAGGAAGCAACTGTGGCCAGCCGGCTCATTGCGGCCGGTGTCAATCGTGTGTTCTTCGACCGTTCCTTCAGTTACGGAAAGGATGTGGCTGGCGACGATGCAATCGTCGAGGTCGCCGCCAGGGCCAAGGGCAGGATCTTCATAGGTGCCGGTGCAGGCGAGAACGACGGCCCGTTCGGACCCCTGACCGACGTCCCCGCGCGTAAATTTCGCGAAAATACAAGCCTCATGGGCATTAGCGGGTTGTATCACCCTTTCGATCTCGGAGTCAGTTTCCCGATTACGTGGGACACGTCGCTGGGCACTGTGCCGGGCATGGCCGCCAGTCTGGCCAGCCGGACGCCGGATTCCTTGTATCTGCGCTGGCTCGAACCGCTCTCCGGGATGCCAGCGGGTTTCTACCGGCCTGACAACTCCTATGATTATCGCACGATTCCGACGATAAGCTTCATCGATGTGCAGCGCGGTGACTTCGATCCGAAAAGCGTCGCGGGAAAAGATGTGTTGATCGGTGGGACGTCGCGGGCGTTCAACGATCACCATTACTTGCCCGCGGCAATGACCGAAGTGCCAGGCGTCTATTTCCATGCCATTTCGTCCTACACCTTCGCCAAGCCCTTGCTCGTGAAGCTGGGCTGGTTGCCGGCGCTTGTCGTGGTCTCGATCATTGTCGGCGTGAGCCTGCGTCGCGGACGCAGGCTACTGGGCTGGCCGTTCGCATGGATCGTGACGGTGCTTGGCGCGCTGTCCTTTGTGCTTGACGGCTACGGGATCGAAATGGAAGTGGCGCCCGCACTGCTGACGGCCGTCGTTGCCCTGCTGCGTTCATGGTCGCTCAAGACGCTGGAATCGGCAACTGCGACGAATGTCACATCGGGCTTGCCGAGCTTCCAGATGCTCAGGATCGAAAGCAAGCTGGACAAGGGCAGTCTCATCGCGCTCAAACTGCGCAATTACGGTGCAATTGTCGCGAGCTTCGAAAGCGGTGTCGAAGCGCGACTTGCCCAGGAGATCGCTCGTCGCCTGCGGCTGAGCGACAGGGATGCGGTGATCTATCACGAAGGCGACAAGTTCCTCTGGATTTCGCAAATAACCAACCCGGTCGATATTCTCGAACATCTGGAAGGGCTGCACAGGCTGGTCCAGGGAGGCATAATTGTCGAGGGCCGCGACATTGACCTTTCGTTCAATTGCGGCGTCGATACGGCCCAGTCGCAATCCATCGAAAAGCGCATCGCCAATGCGCTGCAATCCGCCGAACAGGCCGTTCGCGATGATGAACTGGTCTGCATCCACGATACCGAGAGCGAGGGCGTGCACTGGGAAATCTCGATGCTCAGCGCCCTCGATCGCGCCATCGATTCCGGCCATGTCTGGGTCGCCTATCAGCCCAAGCTCGATCTTGCCTCGGGACGGATCAAGGGCGCCGAGGCGCTTGCCCGCTGGACCGATCCCGAGCGGGGGCCGATCAGTCCGGACAAGTTCATCCAGATTGCCGAAGAATATCATCGCATCGATCGCATTACCCGGTTTGTGCTCGGTGAAGCGGTCAGGACAGTCCGCGACATTCGGTCTATCGTTCCCGACTTCACCGTTTCGGTGAACATTTCCGCGCAGCTCCTGCGATTTGCGGGGCTGCCCGACATGATCCATGAGGCTCTGAGTGCCGAAAGAATGTCCCCGGATTGTCTGATTCTCGAAATTACCGAGACCGACAGGCTGGATCGCAGCTCCAAGACATTTGCGATGATGGAGAACCTCGTCGCGGCCGGCTTCGAATTGTCTATCGACGATTTCGGCACCGGCAATGCCACGATCGACTATCTGCGCTTCCTTCCCGCGACCGAAGTCAAGATCGACAAGGTGTTCGTCAATGCGATCGCGAATGATCGCAAGGACGTCCTGCTTGTCCAGTCGATTATCGAAATGGCGCATTCGCTCGACCGCCGGGTCGTGGCCGAAGGTGTGGAGAACGAGGAGATCCTCTCCCTGCTTGAGCAGCTCGGTTGCGATCAGATCCAGGGCTACCACATCGGCCGGCCGGTCAGGAGCGAGGAACTTCTGACCACCTTGGGCAACGAGGCGAAAGCGACATATGGTTAAATAAGTCTTGTCAGCACGTTTACGATTCGTTAACCCTGCCATTGCGCAGCAATTTTGCTCGCTCAACGGTGAGGGTTACTTATGTGGAAGATTTTTAATCCGTGGTCCTGATAGGGACGTACAGTGCGGTCTAAGCGACCCGACCGCCTGTGTCCCTATTTCGCCTGCCGAAACTTTCGCAGGCAATGTGATCCAAGTTTATAGTTAAAGTCGATTTCGGCTAAGGCTTTATTTTTTCGAACTCTAAGGTGCGTTGTACCTTGGGGGTTTTTCGCTTGCTTGATCTGTTTTCGTGTGTCGAGCCTGTGTCAGGCCTCGCCATGCCCGAGCGCCAGATATTCCGCGCTCTGCATTTCTCTCAGGCGACTCACGGTTCGTTCGAACTCGAAGCGACCGTCTCCCGCCGTGTAAAGTTCTTCCGGTTTCGCTGCCGCAGTTGCGAGCAACTTCACCCTGCTTTCGTAAAGCGCGTCGATCAAGGTGACGAAACGCGC
>JAGREJ010000221.1 GCA_020446595.1 Novosphingobium sp.
TTCCCGGTGCGCATTTTCATGGGGCTGATGGGCTTTCCCGACGAGAAGTTCGAGGACTTCCTCGAATGGGAATGGAACATCCTGCATTCGAACGACTTCGAGAAGATCCAGTGGGCGCTGCGCAACGTGCTCGGATACCTGCGCGAATTCATCGAGGAGAAGCGCGCCAACCCCGACCAGTATCTCACTTCGGCAATCGTCCATGGCGAGATCAAGGGACGCAAGGTCACCGAAGAGGAAGTCATCGGCATGACCTGGTTCCTGTGGCTCGGAGGGCTCGACACGGTCGCCGCGACCATCGCCCAGATGTATCGCCGCATGGCGCTGCAACCGGAGTTGCAGACGATGATCCGCGACAACCCGGAATGCATCAATGGCGCGGTCGAGGAATTCCTGCGCACCCAGCCGATCCTTTCGTCGGGTCGCCGCGCGATCAAGGATTTCGAGTGGCACGGCGTGCAGGTCAAGGCGGGCGAAAGCTTCACCTGCTTCAATCCGGCGGGCAATTTCGATCCGGCGCAGTTCCCCAATCCGCGGACCTTCGATCCGATGCGCAAGGGCAACCGGCACCACACCTTTGTCTCCGGCGTCCACATCTGCCTTGGTGCGCATCTGGCCCGGCGCGAATTGCGCGTGCTGCTGGAGGAGTGGTTCAAGCGCATTCCCCAGTTCCACCCGAAGCCGGGCAGCGACACGTCGATCTATCCGAGCCTGCTCGGCATTCGTAACCTGCACATCGAGTGGGACGCATCGCAGGTGAAGCACCCGGCGTGAACGAAGCCCGCGAGCTTCCGCTCGATCCCGATACGGTAAAGGGCTTCCTCGATCCCGAGGAGGGCTGGGCGCTGCATGACGCCGCGCTCGCCGCGGCGAAGTTCGGCCCTGTGGTCGAGATCGGGGCCTATTGCGGCAAGTCGGCGCTCTATCTCGGGTCGGCCTGCAAGGAGTCCGGCAACACCCTGTTCTCGATCGACCACCACTGCGGCTCGGAGGAAAACCAGCCGGGCTGGGAATGGCACGACGCCGAACTGTGGGACGAGAAGGCGGGGCGGCTCGACACACTTCCCGTGTTTCGCGAAACGATCAGGCTCGCCGGGCTCGACGACAGCGTCGTCGCGCTGGTCGGGCGCTCGGCGCAGATTTCGGCGGTGTGGGACCGGCCCTGCGGCATGGTCTTCATCGACGGTGGGCACACCATCGAAGCCGCGCTCGAAGACCTGCGCGGCTGGTCGGGCAAGGTCGCGCGCGGCGGCACGCTCGCCATCCATGACGTGTTTCCCGATCCGGCGGACGGCGGTCGCCCGCCATTTGAAATTTACGAAATGGCGCTGGCTTCGGGACTGTTCGAGGAGGCCTTGGCAGTGAAGAGCCTGAGATTGCTGAAGCGGGTCTAGCTTGAGAATATCCCGCTTGCAGGCGTAATCCCCTCGAACATGTCGAGCGCCAGCACATAGGCGGCCTGCGTCCAGGTCGGCTTCTCGGCGGGCCAGTCGATCTGTTCGACCCATTGCCAGCCCATCCAGAACGCGCCTCCCGCATCGCGGCGCTGCTCGATCAGGTCGAGCAGGCCCGCGGCATCGCTTTCCATGCCGCAGCGCAGCAGCGCCATGACCAGTTCGCATGTCTCGGCGACCGTGACCCACGGCTCGTGCGCGACGCAGCGGCAGCCGAGGCCGGGCTCGACAAACCGGCCCCACTCAGCCTGCAGACGTGCGCGCGCCTCGTCCGCCGCAAGCACGCCGGTCAGTACCGGATAATACCAGTCCATCGCGTGATAGCCGCGCTGCTGACCGCTGCGCGCGAAGCGTTCGGGGCGGGTGCGGATCGCCTCGCCCAGTCGGGCGTGCGCCTCCTGCCAGTGTGCTTGAGGATCCCGAAACGCCTTGGCCAGATCGAGCGCGTGGCCGAGGCTGGCATGGATGCTGGCATTGCCCGCCAGCAGGGCATCGTCGAGGCCGGTCCCATGCGCTTCGGCGCACCACGAAATGTCGCCCTCAGGGTGCTGCGCGGACAGCACATGGTCGATGGCCTTTCGTACCGTGGGCCAGAAGGGCCTCGCTGCGCGGGTGCCGTAAAGCAGACGGTAATGCTCCAATGCAGTCGCGACGTAAGCGGTAAAATTGGTGTCGAGCACTTGCGGTGCGGGCACGCGGGCGATGGAGACGTGATCGGCCATCGGCAGGGCATTGCCATATTCGCTGAGGAAAGCTCCGTCGGGCCGCTGCGCTTCAGCGAGCGCCTCCATCCCGCGGCGGGCGGCCTTGTCCTCCCCCGCGACACCCAGCGCCATGACGCATTCGGCATGGTTCCAGCTATCCCAAGGACCTTGTTCGAACCACGGGATCAGGCCGTTCGCCTTCTGCACATCGAGAATGCGAGCGACCGGCGCGGCAATCCGCTCGCGAAGCGCCGGAGATCTCTGTTGCAGCATTACGCGTCCCGCCTGAAATACATCGCCACACTCTTGCCCATGACCGGATCGAGCAGACGCTCCAGCCCGCGTGTGAACATGGGCGCTTCCATCATGTCCCACACGAGCAGGCGATGCCATGCCCTGACCAGCGGGTGATCCTCGCGCCGGTTCCAGAACGCGGTCTTGAGCCACCAGTAGGGGCTGTGGAGAGCGTGGGCATAGTGGGACGAAAGATAGGTGAAACCGGCTCGTTCCACCATTGCGCGCAGTTCGGCCGGATCGACGATGCGCACATGGCCGCCCGGCTGGTCGGAGTAGCCGCCCGGCCCCGAAGCCAGCTTCCAGCAGATGCGCTCCGGCCATGCGCGCGGCACGGTGACGGCATAGATCGCGCCGGGTTTCAGGACCCTGGCGGCTTCGGCAACCAGCACACTCATATCCGGCACGTGCTCGAGCACTTCGGAGCAGATCGCGGCATCGAACGAGGCATTCTCGAACGGCAGCTCGCTGGCGTCAGCCGAAAGAAATTCCGCGGGCGGTCCCTTGCCTTCAAGTTCCGCGCCGCGCTCGCGCGCAAGAGCAAGCGACGGCTCGTCGAGATCGACGCCAATCGCCTGAGCTTCGGTGAACAGCTGGACGCCGTGGCAATGACGACCCTCGCCGCACCCGATGTCGAGCAGCCGGTCGCCCTTGCCGAGGCCGAGCGCCTCGATCCTTGCAGTCAGCATTCAGAGCATCGCGCGAAAAAGTGGAATCCGGTTTTTCGCGAAAAGCGATGCGAAAACGAGGATTGAAAGAGCGGTAAGTGCGTCATTGTAGTCTCACGCCGACCTGGAGTCCGCTCTTGCGGCAACGGCCTCGCGCAGCAGGGTTTCATAGGCTTCGCCAACCCGGTCCCAGCCATAGCGTTCGCGCACGCGGGCAAGCCCCGCCGCGGCAAACACCGCGCGCTGTTCACTGTCTCTCAGCAGACCGTCGATGGCATCGCGCAAGGCGTCGCCGCATCCGGCGCGCACGATCAGACCGGCATCGCCGACCACTTCGGGCAAGGCGCCGCCGTCGGTGACGACCACCGGCGTGCCGCAGGCCATGGCCTCGATCGCGGGCAGGCCGAAGCCCTCGTAGAGCGAAGGCGTTACGCACAGCGTCGCGCTGGCATAGAGATCGGCGAGCTGGGGCGTTGTCAAACCGCTGACGAAGCGCATGCGGCCCTGCGCTTCCAGCCGCCGCGCGAGATCGCGGGTCGGGCCTTCGCGCGGTTTGCCGACGACGACCAGTTCCAGCTCCGGCCAGTCGGGCATCAATGCCTCGAATGCAGCGAGCAGGTGGCGCAGGCCCTTCAGCGGCACATCGGAACTGGACGTCGTGACAATGCGCAGGCGCTGCGGAGTGGCTTCCACTTCGCGCGGTGCAAAAGTCGCCTGATCGACTCCGAGCGGGACCACGCGGATGCGCGCTTCGTCCACGCCCATGCAATGCGCGATGTCTCGCGCGCTGGCCGAAGAGACGGTCACGACATGACGCAATGCGCGCGCCACACGCTCCTGCATCGGCAGGAAGCCATACCAGCGGCGGGTCAGCAGGCGCTTCTTGAAACTCGGCTCGCTGGCGAGCTGCATCTCCAGATCGCGGCGGATCGGATGGTGGATCACTCCCAGAACCGGCAGATGTCTCTGGATGTCGAGCAGCCCATCGGCGAGGCACTGGTTATCCAGCACCACGTCAAACTGGTCGGCATGGCGCGCCAGCCATTTCGCGGCGCGTTGCCCAAAGCTCCACGGCTCCATGAACTTGCCGCTGACGTGTCCGAAGTATTCGGCGGTGTCGGTCCAGCTTTTCAGGTGGCGCGGACGCAGCGCATAGCGTCCGAGCAGCGGCTGGGCGAAGAGATCGAGCGAGGGAATTTCCTGCAAGGCGACGCCTTCGGGCACATCGGGATAGGGCGGGCCGGAGAGGATTGTCACCTCATGGCCACGCGCCGCCAGCGCCCGCGCGATGTTGCTGGTGAACACGCCCTGCCCGCCGACGCGCGGGTCGGACCGATAGGACAGGAGCGCGACGCGCAGGCAATCCGGCCTGCCCGGCCGCAAAGGCGCGGGTTCAGCCAGCAAGCTCTCGGCCACATGGTCAGCACGCGTTTCGACCGCGCCCGTCGCCAGCCGGTTATCCAATGAAGCCTTCATGGGCTCCAGATGGCACTTATGCTGTGCAACTGCAATATATGAGTTGCGGTGTATCGCAAACTCGGCTGGCGTTTCAGCCTGCGCTGGTGTCGTAATCGATGTGGAAACTGTAGTCGGGCAACGAATGGAACGCCTGTTTCAGTGCCTCGCCCCAGCCGTTCGAGACTGCCTGAAAATAGCTGTCGTTCGCGTCGATCCGTCGCTCGTGCGAGGGAACGAAGGTATCGCGTTCAACCACCATCATGTCGAGCGGCAGGCCAACCGAGAGGTTGGCCTTGAGGGTCGAATCGAATGAAACCATCAGCAGCTTCACGGCATCCTCGAAGCTCAGTTCGCGATCGTAGCCGCGCAGGAGGATCGGTCGCCCGTACTTGGTTTCGCCGATCTGGAAGAAGGGCGTGTCGAAGCTCGCTTCGATGAAGTTGCCTTCGGGATAGATCAGGAACAGGCGCGGCTCCATGCCCTTGATCTGGCCCGCGACGATCATCGTCGCCTCGAATGTGGATGCAGCGGTCTGGCCGTTGCTGTTGCTGACCGAATCGATCGTATCGCGCAGCAGTGCGCCGACAATGGACGCCACCTGGAACATGGTCGGCGCTTCCAGCAGGCTGTTGTGCCGCTCGTCCGGCGCCTTGTTGCGTTCCTCAAGCTTGCTGACAACGGACTGGGTCGTGGCCAGATTCCCCGCCGTCAGAAGGGTGATGATCCGCTCTCCCGGCACCGACCAGCAATGCATCTTGCGGAATACCGAGATGTTATCGACGCCCGAATTCGTGCGGGTGTCGGTCATCAGCACGAGCCCCCTGTCGAGCATCATCCCGACGCAATATGTCATTCCCTGTCCCTCATCCTGCAACTGAGCGGTTTAGCCGCCCTGGCCATTCCGGCGATCCGACTGTTGCTGCTGTTGTCCCTGAATCGATCCCTGCTCCGCAGTGACCTGCTGCACAGCCACTTCAACATCGAGGCTGTCAACTCCGGCACCTGTCGTCATCCCCGTAACAGGGGCCGCCTCGCGATAGTCGCAACCGGTCGCGACGCGCACATAGCGTTCGTCCGGGCTTATGCCATTGGATACGTCGAAGCCGACCCAGCCAAGTCCGTCAACATGGGCCTCGGCCCAGCCATGCCCCGCATCCTGCTCTACCCGGTCATTCATCATGAGATAGCCGCCGACATAGCGCATGGGCACGCCGATGAGGCGACCCGCGCTGATGAATATCTGCGCATGGTCCTGGCAAACACCCTGCCCCGCCATCAATGCCTGTTCCGCAGACGTATCGACATCGGTCACGCCGGGCTGATATTCAATCGCGCCGCGCACCGCTTCCGACAGTTCGTGCAGGTATTCCAGAACATTATCCTTGTCGGCCGAAACCGAGGCGACAAGTGCCCGCACCTTCAGGCCGGCGCGGGTCAGCGGCGTCGGCCGCAGGAAGCTCCACAAAGGCATGTACCCGGCATGGTGCCCGATGATCCCTGACTTGTCCGACGTATCGACCAGCCCCCTGCAGGTCACGCTGACTTCGCTGGCGTCGGGCACAAGCGAAACAAGGGTGACGGCATTATGGTGCTGGTCCTCGTATTCAGTCTCGACCCTTGCTCCGTCGAGTTCCATGTCCCACTCGCGGATCGACTGGCCATGTGTATCCTTTGGCTTGAGGCGCAGGCGCTGCAGGCCATGCACGACAGGCGTGGCGAAATGGTAGGTCGTCTTGTGGCTGATCGATAGTCGCATGGGCTGATCTAATTGGTGAAACGATATTCGGTTCCGATGGCATTGGCGATCTGGGCAGTGTCGTGGATTATCGCGAGGAGAAACTCGTGCAAGCCGTGGTCGAGAATATCATCGACCGTGGTCTGCGTCAGGCGCGTCCCCGTTTCTCGCAGCAATTCATGCGCGTCTGTTTCCTTGCCGTATTCGAGCGCGAGGCTGGCCATGTTGCTTCGTAGCTTGGCATAGCAGAAGGTCAGGCTGCGAGGAAACTTGCCTTCCTTGATAAGCAGATCGGCTATGCCGCGCGCAGTCATCCTGCCGTGGTTCAGATAGCGGTAAGCGCCCCTGCCGGAGACGGATCGAAGCAGCGTATCCCACTGCCCGATGTCGAAACTCGATCCAACCGAAAGCGCCGACGGCAGGAGCACGTAATACTTGACGTCTAGAATACGCGCGGTGTTGTCCGCCCGCTCGATGAAAGTGCCGAGCCGCGAGAAATTGAATATCTCGTTGCGCAGCATCGTCCCGTCGATCGCGCCGCGAACCTGGGTCGTCTGTCGTCGGATCAGGGCGAGCACCTCGCCAAGGTTCGTCTCGCGCACGGGACGCGCGAGCGCATCGCGCAAGGCCATCCAGCTTTCGTTCGTGGTTTCCCAGACTTCCGATGTGATGCTGGTGCGCACCATGCGGGCATTGGTGCGCGCATTCTCGATCATCGCCAGCACGCTGGCGGGATTTTCCTTGTCGCGAAGAACGAAATTGAACGCGTTCTGGCCGGTCAACTCGTTGTCCGAAGCGGTGAAGGCGTCCCAAAGGCCGGTGGTGACCAGAACCGAGCGCCATTCTTCCTCGGGGCTGCCTTCGTTCCCGCGCGTCATCGCCAGCCGGAACCCTACCTCAAGCAGGCGCGCGATATTCTCCGCCCGCTCGAGATAGCGAGACATCCAGAAGATGCCGTTGGCGGCGCGACCCAGCATCAGTCCTCCAGCACCCAGGTGTCCTTGGTGCCGCCGCCCTGCGACGAATTCACGACCAGCGACCCTTTCCTGAGCGCGACCCGCGTCAGGCCGCCGGGAGTAATCTCGATACCCTGAGGGGACACCAGCACAAACGGCCGCAAGTCGACGTGGCGCGGAGCCAGACCGGCCTTGGTGAAGATTGGAACCGAGGACAGCGAAAGCGTGGGCTGGGCAATGTAGTTGTCCGGCGCGGCCATGAGCTTCTTCCTGAACAGCGAAAGCTCACGGCGCGATGCGGTAGGCCCGATCAGCATGCCATATCCCCCCGAACCGTGGACTTCCTTGACCACCAGTTCCGACAGATTGTCGAGCACATAGGACAGCGAATCCGGCTCGGAGCAACGCCAGGTCGGCACGTTCTTGAGGATCGGGCGCTCACCCGTATAGAACTCGACGATCTCCGGCATGAAGCTGTAGATCGCCTTGTCGTCGGCAATGCCCGTTCCCGGAGCATTGGCGATGGTGATCCCGCCGGCGCGATAGACATCGAGGATGCCCGCCACGCCCAGCACGCTGTCCTTGTTGAAGCTGAGCGGATCGAGATAGTCGTCGTCGACCCTGCGGTAGAGCACGTCGATCGGTTGGTAGCCGACCGTGGTGCGCATCGCGATGCGCCCGTTATCGACTCTGAGGTCGCTACCCTCGACCAGTTCGGCGCCCATCTGGTCCGCCAGGAATGCATGCTCGAAATAGGCGGAATTGTAGATGCCGGGCGTCAGCACCGCCAGAGTCGGGTTGTCGGCGTTACCGAGCGGCGGTGGGCACGCGCGCAGACTGGTTGCGAGATTGCGCGGATAGTCCGACACCGGCCTGACCGGCATGCGGGCGAACAGCTCAGGGAACATCGCCATCATCGTCTCGCGGTTCTCCAGCATGTAG
>JAGREJ010000222.1 GCA_020446595.1 Novosphingobium sp.
CCCTTCAGCTTGTTGGTGCGCGCCTGGACCGCGAGATATTCGACGATCCGGTCCTTGACCTTCTCCAGCGCATAGTGGTCGTCGTCGAGCACCTGCTGCGCTTTCGAAATGTCGCGCTTCAACTTGCTCTTCTTGCCCCAGGGCAGCCCCAGCAGCACGTCGAGATAGTTGCGGATCACCGTCGCTTCGGCGCTCATTGGCTGCATCGATTTCAGCTTCTTGAGCTCGCCCAGCGCCTTGGCCTTGGCCTCCTTGGAAAGCCGCGTCTTCTCGATCTTGTCGGCCAGTTCGGCAAGCTCGTTGCCGTCCTCGCCATCGGAGCCGCCAAGCTCCGACTGGATCGCCTTCAACTGCTCGTTGAGGTAATATTCGCGCTGGGTCTTCTCCATCTGGCGCTTCACACGCCCGCGAATCTTGCGCTCGACCTGAAGCACGCCCAACTCGCCTTCCATGAACGAGTAGACCATTTCCAGCCGCTTGAGCGGATCGGGCTCTGACAGCAGCGTCTGCTTGTCCGAAACCTTGCCGGAGAACTGCGCCGCGACGGCATCAGCCAGCTTGCCGGCGTCATCGATGTCGCCAAGCTGCTCGCCCGCGTCCTGCGACAGCTTCTTGTTGAGCTTGGCATATTCGCCGAACTGCTCGACGACCGAGCGCATCATCGCCGACACTTCGGTACCCGAGGCGCTGACCGGCTCGATCGTCTCGACCTGCGCCACCAGCATTTCGGACTCGGCGGTGGGCTCTGCGTGCAGTTCCTGAAGCATGGCACGTTCCTGCCCTTCGACCAGCACGCGCACAGTGCCATCGGGGAGCTTGAGCAATTGCAGGACGCTGGCCACCACGCCAACGTCGTACAGATCGTCGCGGTCAGGATCGTCGCAGCCCGGATCGAGCTGGGCAAGCAGGAAGATGTCCTTGTCGCCGGCCATTGCCGTTTCGAGCGCGGCGACCGATTTCTCGCGACCGACGAACAGCGGCACGACCATGCCGGGAAACACGACTATGTCGCGCAGGGGGAGTAGGGGAAGCGAAATCACGGGCTCTCAATTCCAATCTTGCCGCAGCACACATGCGCGCATGCCGCCGTCAGTCTGGAGATATGGTGTCGTCCGGGGCCGCACGCAATGGCGCGCCCGTTTGCAGCTGTGGAATCAGCAGGAAATCCGTCACAAATGCGAAGGGCGGCCCGGACCATCCGGACCGCCCCTTCGTAGATTCCCAAGTTACCGGTCGCTCAGGCCGGTTCGGCCGGTTGCGGCGCCGACTGACGTCCGAACTGCGCCATCACGTCGCCCGAGGTGACCGGGCGCGGCTTTACGCCATCGGCCAGCGGCGCGGCGCCACCCGACGAAATCGGCGTGGTGTCGACCCCGGCGGCGGCGGCCTTGGCACGCAGCGCACCGACCGTGACTTCCTCTTTCGGGATCATGTCGAAAAGCGGGAACTTGAAGGTGCGCATGGCATTGAGGTGCGTGATCTTGTCGATCTGCTCGTCGGTCAGCACCTGGAGCGAGGGCCAGAGCTTTTCGGGAGCATCGGGCCACTGCGCGTCGGAGTGCGGATAGTCGATCTCGTACATGACCGAATCCTCGCCGATCAGGTCGAGGTTCCTGAGGCCATAGGCATCGTCGACGAAGCAGCTGTAGAATTGACGCTTCCAGACGTCGCTCGGCTTGGCCGCACTCAGATACTCCTTGGAATGAGTCCAGGTGCTGTGCTGCTCATGCGTGAAGTCGGCGCGTTCCAACAGGTAGGGAATCCAGCCGATGCCGCTCTCGGAGAAGCAGATCTTCAACTCGGGATAGCGATTGAGCGCCTCCAGATGAATCCAGTCCGACGCGCCCGAGGACACCGCCATCGGCATCGTCGTGATGTTCGCCTCAACCGGCGATTCGGGCGAGCAGTGGGGAGAGACGTTGCCGGTGCCGATATGCAGGCAGATCGCGGTTTCGGTCTCGGTCGCGACCTTGAACAGCTTCTCGTAATAGCCGGTGTGGATGCCGGGCATTCCGCCGACCGTGGGGTTTTCGCTCATGGTCACGGCGAAACAACCCTTGTCAGCCAGACGCCGCACTTCGTTCACCGTTTCATCCATGTCCCAAAGCGGCAGGATTCCGAGCGGAACGAAACGACCGGGATAGGCCCCGCACCATTCGTCGACATGCCAGTCGTTGTAGGCGCGCATGTGGGTAAGCGCGAGGTTCTTGTCCTCGGCCTTGATGAACAGGCCGCCATCGATCCCGGCGACGCTGGGGAAATTGAGCGAGGCGGCGCAGCCGTTCACGTCCATGTCGCCAAT
>JAGREJ010000223.1 GCA_020446595.1 Novosphingobium sp.
GGCAAGGCCAAGATCCTCTATGAGGGGCCTGAGCCCGGCACCATCATCCAGTATTTCAAGGACGATGCGACAGCTTTCAATGCCCAGAAAAAGGGCATGATCCAGGGCAAGGGCGTCATCAACAACCGCATCAGCGAGTTTGTGTTTACGCGGCTCGGCCACATTGGCGTGCCCAACCATTTCATCCGCCGCCTGAACATGCGCGAGCAACTCGTGCGCCAGGTCGAGATCGTGCCGATCGAGGTGGTCGTGCGCAACGTCGCGGCGGGCTCGATTTCCAAGCGGCTGGGCATCCCAGAAGGCGAACCGCTGCCGCACACGCTGATCGAATATTGCTACAAGGACGATGCGCTGGGCGATCCGCTGATCGCCGAGGAGCATATTGCCTGCTTCGGCTGGGCATCGAACGAGGAGATGCAGGACATCGCCTCGATGGCGATCCGGGTGAACGATTTCCTCGCGGGCATGTTCGCGGCGATCAACATCCGTCTCGTCGATTTCAAGCTGGAATTCGGGCGCATCTGGGATGGCGACTACAGCCGCCTGATCCTTGCCGATGAAATCAGCCCGGACGGCTGCCGCCTGTGGGACATGACCACTGGCGAAAAGCTCGACAAGGACCGCTTCCGCCGCGATCTTGGCGGCGAGGAAGAAGCATATCAGGAAGTCGCGCGGCGGCTCGGCCTGCTTCAGGACGATGGCGGCCCGAGCGAGGTGTTCGACCTCTCGCAGCACAGGAAATTGCGCGGCAAGTGATCCTTTCGTTCCGCAGATCGTTTCTTCTCGCCGCGCTCCTGCCGCTGCTTGCCGCCTGCGCGGCGGCCCCTGCCCCCATCGCCTCCGCTCCGGGCCCGGAACCGGTCTGGGGATTCGAGAACAGCGACATCCCTGTCGATCCCGCCTACCGCTTCGGCGTGCTCGACAACGGCATGCGCTATGCCATTCGCGCCAATGCGACGCCCAAGGGCACGGCGACCGTGCGCATGGAAGTCAGCGCCGCTTCGCTTGACGAGAGCGAGGCCGAGCGGGGTTTTGCCCACTTCGTCGAGCACATGGCCTTCAATGGCAGCACCAATGTGCCCGAGGGCGAAATGGTCAAGTTGCTGGAGCGCGAGGGGCTGGCCTTCGGTGCGGACACCAATGCCTCGACCAGCTTCTCCGAAACCAATTACCGGCTCGATCTGCCGCGCAACGACCCCGCATTGCTCGACCTTGCGCTGATGCTGATGCGCGAGACGGCGAGCGAGCTGACCTTCTCGCCGGGCGCCGTCGAACGCGAGAAGGGCGTCGTGCTCGCCGAAATGCGAGACCGCAATACCTATGCGATGCGCGAATACGAGGACTCGACCGATTTTCGCTATCCGCATTCGCTCTATGCGCGGCGACTGCCGATCGGCACTGCCGAAACGCTGAACGCTGCGACGGCACAGGGCCTAAAGGCGTTCTGGCAACGCGAATATGTGCCCGGTCATACGACGGTCGTCGTGATCGGCGATTTCGATCCCGCCATGGTCGAAGCGAAAATTCGCGAACGCTTCGCCGACTGGCAAGGCCCAAATCCCGAACCGCAACCCGATGCCGGACCGGTCGACTTCGCCGACAAGGGCCGCACCGACATCTATATCGATCCGGCCCTGCCCGAACGCACCGAGGTCACGCGCAACGGGCTATGGCTCGGCGGCACCGACACGGTGGCGCGGCGGCAGGAGAACCTGCTTAGACAGATCGGCTACAACGCGATCAACCGCCGCTTGCTGAGCACTTCGCGGCAAGCCTCGCCGCCGTTTCGCGGCGCCGGATTCGGCACGGGCGACGTATTCGAAACGGCGCGCACCACCCGCCTGATCGTCGATACCAGCGACCGCAAGTGGCGCGAGGGTTTGATCGCTGCGACCATCGAATATCGCCGCGCATTGAAATACGGCTTCACCGAGACCGAAATCGCCGAGCAGGTCGCAGACGTGCGCACCCAGATGCGCAATGCCGCCGAGGCGGCGGATACCCGCACCCACGCGGCGCTGGCGCAATCTGTCTGGGCGCTGGTGCGCGACGGCACGGTGCCCAGCGAACCGCACACCGTGCTCGACCGGTTCGAGGCGTTAGCACCGCAAATCACGCCGAAGTCGGTGCTTGCCGCGCTCAAGCGCGAGGCTGTCCCGCTCGACGATCCGCTGCTGCGCTTTCGCGGACGCTACGACCCCGAAGGCGGCACCGAGGCGCTGCGTCAGGCCTGGAACGAGGCTGTCCGCACGAAGATTACGAAAGGCGACTCCCGCGCCGCTAGTCTCTTCGCCTACACCCACTTCGGCGAGCCGGGCACGATCGCCAGCGATGTCACCCAGCCGGAACTGGGCATCCGCAAGCTGCGCTTCGCCAACGGCGTCATGCTCAATCTCAAGCGGACCGATCTCAACAAGGGCCAGGTTCTGGTCAAGCTGAGCATCGATGGCGGCCAGATGCTCGACCGCAAGGAAACACCCTTCGCCACCGAACTGGTGCGATATCTGGCCGAAGGTGGGCTGGAAGCGCACAGCGAGGATGAGCTGCAGAGCCTGCTCGCCGGACACACCGTCGCCAACGAATTCAGGACCGACGAAGCGGCGACTGTCGCCACCGCGCGCACCACGCCGGAAGATCTCACCCTGCAGCTGCAAGTGCTCGCCGCCTATGTCACCGCGCCGGGCCATCGCGGCGAAGGTGTCGAGCGGTACCGGCAGGACATCAACCGCTATTTCGCGCAGGCAATGGCGACACCGGGCGGGGCGCTTTCGCACAGGATCGGCGCAATCGTTTCCGACGAAGACCCGCGCTTCAGCGTTCAGGACGTGGAGAAATACCGCGCGCTGACTTTCGATGCGCTGGCGGACGGGGTCGGCGAGCGGATGAAGAACGGCGCGATCGAGATCGGCCTGGTCGGAGATTTCGACGAGCAGGCCGCCGTGGCCGCCGTCGCCGCCACTTTCGGCGCATTACCGCCGCGCGAGGCGGCGTTCCGCTCCTATGCGGACGAACCGCGGCGCACCTTCACCGCCAATCGCGAGCGCCGCGTGCTGCGTCACACCGGTCAGGCCGATCAGGCGCTGATCCGCTATGCATGGCCGACGCGCGACGACGCCGATCCGGTTGCCGCTCTCTCGCTCGAACTGCTTGAGCGGGTCACGCGCGTTTCGCTGACCGACGAATTGCGCGAGGCATTGGGCAAGGCCTATTCGCCCGGCGCTTCGAGCCGCCTGTCGCGCTACTGGCAGGGCTACGGCACATTTGAAGTGACCGCTTCGGTCGCGGTGTCCGAAGTCAAGGCGACCGAGGTCGCGATCCGCGAAACGCTGGACCGCCTCCGCTCAGCGCCGGTCGATGCCGACCTGTTGCAGCGCGCACGCCAGCCGATGCTCGAATCGCTGCATAATGCGCTCAAGTCCAACGGCGGCTGGCTCGGGCTGGTCGATCGCGCGCAGGGAGAGGCCGAACGCATCGACCGCTATCTGGCGGCGGAACACAGGTTGCTCGCGCTGACGGCAAACGACGTACTGGCCGCCGCGAAGCAATACCTCGATCCCGACCAGGCACTGGAGATCGTGGTTCTGCCGGAAGGTATCGATCCGCCGAAGTGAGAGCTAGGGCGCGTGGTTGGGACGGCTCTGGCGGCCGGTCTTGTCCGCCCATTCCTCGATCAGCCCGTCGTAGAGCGGATGTTCGATCAGCTCGTATTTTTCGGGAAAATCGAAATTGGCCGATTGCACCTGCCCGTGCTCCATCAGTTCGCGCATCATCTTGAGGTGATTGGCCGCAGCTGTCACCCAGCCGCCGGTCGCCATGTTGAAGCGCGCGCCGGGCACAGCAAAACCCATGGTTGCGAGCGGAATATTGTCGCCCAGAGCCGCGAGCAGCGCGGGCACGGGCTCGGGGCTCGGCGGATAGAACACCACGTCCGCGCCCGCTTCCATATAGGCATGGCCGCGCTTCACCGCTTCATCGAAACTGCCGGTGCCGCCGCCGCCCGCCTCGCTCGCGTAAAGCTCGTCGCAGCGCGCGATGATGACGAAATCCTGCCCTGAATCCTTCTGCGCCCGCCGCGCCGCATCGATCCGCGCCTGCTGGTCGGCAATCGACCACAGCCCGTTGACGTGTTTGGAATGCTTGGGGTTGCGCTCGTCCTCGACGTGGAACCCGGCGATGCCTTGCTGGATGTAGCGCCGCGTGAAGTGATAGGCATCGGCCACCGTCTCGCCAAGCGTATCGGCATCGGCGATCAGCGGGATCGAGACGGCATTGGCGATCCGGCTCGCCTGTTCGATCTGCTCGACCTGGCTGTAAATGCCATTGTCCGGCACGGCATAGTGGAATGCTGAGCACGCATGGCCACCCAGGTAGATCGCCGGAAAGCCGACATGTTCGCAGATGCGCCCGGTGATCGCCGAATAGGTATCGCCGCAGACGAAATGCTCGCCCTTGTCGATCAGCGCGCGCAGCTTTGCTCCCGGTGATGGCATGTCCAGTTCTCCTCTTCCCGTTGCCGCAAGGCTAACCCAAGCGTTCGAGTGCGCCCAGCAATTGATCGTAGTGTGAAATGACCGCGTCCGCGCCCAAATCTTCGGGCGGCCTGTCGCAGAAACCGAAATCGAGCGCGACGCAGGGTATGCCCGCGGCTTTTGCTGCGCCGGTGTCAAAGGTCGTGTCGCCGACATAGGCGGCGCGACCCCCGCCGCAGCGCGCCACCATTTCGTGCAGGAGATCGGGCGCGGGCTTGGCCCTGCCCGGCCCCAGCGAGTCGCCGCCGAGCACTGTCGCGAAGCGCGGCAACAGGCCCAGTTCGTCGAGCAGGCGCAGCGCGAAACGTTCGAGCTTGTTCGTTACAACGGCAATGCGAACGCCCTGCGAGGCCAATGCATCGAGAGCTTCCTCGCCACCGGGAAACAGGCGGGAATGAACCGAGAGATTGGCCTCGTAATGGACCAGAAATTCGCGGTGCAATGCGTTGATCGTATCCAGATCGTTCGGTCCGCCGTCGCGTTCGAGCGCGCGTTCGAGCATCCGCCTTCCGCCTCCGCCGATCAGGTCGCGCACCTCGCCGACCGGCACCGGTTCGCGCCCGCCCGCGCGCAGGGCATGGTTGAGCGCCTCGCCCAAATCACGATGCGTATCGAGCAGCGTGCCGTCGAGATCGAAGCCGACAATGTCGAAGGGGAAATTGGCCATCGCTGCGCGCGATGCCTTGCCGTAATGGAATCCGCAACATTTTGGTGGCATGTGAATTAACCATGACCGGACAAGACACCCCCCTCGCCGTGATCGTCCTCGCCGCAGGCAAGGGCACCCGCATGAAGAGCGACCTGCACAAGGTGCTGCATCCAATCGCGAGCAGGCCGATGTTGCTGCATCTTCTCGCCAGCCTGAGCGTGCTTGGCCCTGCGCGGCAGGTCGTCGTCGCGGGCGACAGGCGCGAACAACTCGAGGAGAAGCTCGCCGGACTGGGCGTGGAAACCGCGGTGCAGGAGCCGCAGCTCGGCACCGCCCACGCCGCCTTGCAGGCGAAAGCCGCGCTGGCCGATTTCGACGGGCTGGTCATGGTCTGCTTCGCCGATTGCCCGTTTCTCACCGGCGCGACGGTCGAGCGACTCTGCGCGGAGCTGGCGTCGGGCGCGATGGTCGCCGTGCTCGGCTTCAGGCCGAAGGATTCGGCTGCCTATGGCCGGATCATCGCCGACACCGACGGCACGGTGCGCAAGATGGTCGAGCACAAGGACGCGAGTGACGCCGAGCGCGCCGTCGATCTGTGCAATTCGGGCGTGATCGTCGCCCATTCGCGCGACATGTGGCGGCTGCTGGACCTTGTCGGCAACGACAATGCGCAGGGCGAATATTACCTGCCCGATGTGGCGACCCTCGCGATTGCCGAGGGTGCCTCGGTCAAGGTTGTCGAAACCGATCCTGCCGAGGTCGGCGGCATCAACAGCCGCGCCGAACTGGCCGCGGCCGAGGCGCAATGGCAGCAATTGCGCCGCGAGGAAGCGATGGCGGACGGCGTCACCCTGCGCGATCCGGCGTCGGTCTGGTTCTCATGGGACACCTCGCTGGGCCGCGATGTCACTATCGAGCCCCATGTCGTTTTCGGCCCCGGCGTCACCATTGCCGACAATGTCACGATCCGCGCGTTCAGCCATATTGAGGGCGCGGAAATCGCTTCGGGCTGCGAGGTTGGCCCCTTTGCGCGGCTGCGCCCCGGTGCGGTGATGAAGGAGAAGAGCAAGGTGGGCAATTTCGTCGAGATGAAGAAGGCCGTGCTGGGACCGGGCGCGAAAGCGAACCACCTCACCTATCTCGGCGATGCCGATGTCGGCGCGGGCGCGAACATCGGCGCGGGCACCATCACCTGCAATTACGACGGCTATTTCAAATATCGCACCGAGATCGGCGAGCGCGCGTTTATCGGCTCCAATTCCTCGCTGGTCGCCCCGGTGAAGATCGGTGCCGACGCGATTGTCGGCGCGGGCAGCGCGGTCACACTTGATGTCGCCGATGGCGAGTTGCGCCTGGTGCGCGCCGAGCAACTGGTCAAGCCCGGCTGGGCCGACCGCTTCCACGATACGATGAAGAAGAAGAAGAAGGCGGAGAAGAAGGGGTGATGAGTCGCCCAGCGGTCAAATTGAGCGCTCTGCGGCGAATTGGTTGGGAAGTTTGGGATCCAATTAGGATCCGCGACATGGTTGACGCTGACTACGTCAGCGGACCCGCAAACGAATACGACAGCTACCTGATGGTCGCGTTTACAATGGCGCAGAACGGTCGGAATGCGTCTGACATTGGGGCCTACTTGAGCGATATCGCAGCTAATCACATGGGACTGGGCAATCCAAAGGAGGTGGAGGCGTCATCTCGCAATACCGCCCAAGAATTGATCGATTTGGCGAGAAGCTTGACATGATATCATGATATGATATCAGTATATCATTATGCCCCGCATTCTCGCC
Source organism: Novosphingobium sp. (assembly GCA_020446595.1). GTDB lineage: Bacteria > Pseudomonadota > Alphaproteobacteria > Sphingomonadales > Sphingomonadaceae > Novosphingobium. The sequence goes on from JAGREJ010000223.1 coordinate 6,969, forward strand.
GACATCCCTGACGAAGACATCAAGTGGCTCGACGAGCTTGCCGCTGAGCAAGGCAAGTCGCGCGCCGCCGTCCTGCGCGAGGCGGTCAGCGCCTATAAGGCGAAAGCTCCCGGCAAGGGAAACAGGGACTGGATTGAACGTGGCTATGG
>JAGREJ010000224.1:0-1444 GCA_020446595.1 Novosphingobium sp.
ATACTCGGCGACGCTGCCGCCGTTGGCCATGGCTTCGCCGCCCATGGCCTCGATCTCGGCAACTACTTCCAGTGCCGCGTCGGAGTGACCGGTGCCGTCGCGCGCGCCGCCCAGATCGTTGACCACAACCCGCGCGCCGCGCCGCGCCAGTTCGAGCGCATAGGCGCGCCCGAGGCCGCCGCCAGCGCCGGTCACCACTGCGACCTTGCCGGTGAAATCAATCGCCATGTACCTAATTCCCTTCGCCCGCGGCGATGCCACGAGCCGCAGGTGTGTTCAATGCCCTGCATCGGGTTGCGATAGTGGAGGCGGCTCGCCATAGGTCTGCCCAGACGACTCGCGACAGAAAGGTCCGGCGATGAAAGTGCGCGTCCATGTCAGCCTCAAGCCCGGCGTGCTCGATCCGCAAGGCAGAGCAATCCAGCATTCGCTGGAGGGGCTGGGCTTTTCCGGCGTCAATCAGGTGCGTCAGGGCAAGCTGATCGAGCTCGATGTCGATGAGGCCGTGACGGACGACCAGCTCGACGAGATGTGCCGCAAGCTGCTCGCCAACATGGTGATCGAGAATTACCGGGTGGAAAGGCCAGAAGAGAAAGGAACCGCTGCGTGAGCACGTTCCGTTCGGCGGTCGTGACCTTTCCCGGTTCGAACTGCGACCGGGACATGGCGGTCGCGCTTGAGCAGGTGTGCGGCGGAGAGGTCCACCGGGTCTGGCACGGCGATGCGGACCTGCCCGAACGCCTCGATTTCATCGCGCTGCCGGGTGGATTTTCCTATGGCGATTACCTGCGTTCGGGCGCCATGGCGGCGCGTTCGCCGGTGATGCGCGCGGTGGCCGACGCGGCGGCGCGCGGCGTTCCGGTGCTGGGCGTGTGCAACGGCTTTCAGGTGCTGACCGAGACCGGCCTGCTGCCCGGCGCGCTGATGCGCAATGCCGGGATTCGCTTCGTGTGCCGGGACGTGCGGCTTGCCGTAGAGAATACGCAATCGCTGTTCACCGCCGGTTACGATGCGAAGCAGGAAGTCGTCTTCCCGGTCGCGCATCATGACGGCAATTTCTTCGCGGACGATGCCACGCTCGACCGGCTCGAAGGAGAGGGGCGCGTTGCCCTGCGCTACCTCGATCAGGTCAACGGCTCGGCGCGGCAGATTGCTGGGGTCCTCAACGAGGCAGGCAACGTGCTGGGCATGATGCCGCATCCCGAGCGGGCAATCGAACAGGCCCATGGCGGAAGCGATGGCCGAAAATTGTTCGAAAGCGTGCTGAACGCGCTCGCGACGGCGTGATTTACGCCGCGTTGCTGTCCTGTTGCCGCGAGGCGCGGAACAGCTTGAGCGCCTCTTCGGCTTCCATCGGCCTGCCAAAGAAGAAGCCCTGGATCTTCTTGCAGCCAAGCTGACGGATGACTTCCAGTTCCTTCTCGGTTTCGACGCCCTCCGCGGT
>JAGREJ010000224.1:1595-6034 GCA_020446595.1 Novosphingobium sp.
AAATCGTCGAGCGCGATCGGACAGCCCAGCGCCATCACCTGTTCGAGCACGGCACGGGCATGATCGGCATCGCGCAGGAAGATGCTCTCGGTCACTTCCAGTTCGAGGCGATGCGGCGCGAGCCTGCTGGATTGCAGAGCGCCGATCACGCTTGCCGCGAAGTTGGGATCGAGCAACTGCTCGCCCGAGACGTTGACCGCGACGCGGATGTGTTCGGGCCAGCGCATGGCTTCGGCGCAGGCCTGATGCAGCACCCATTCGCCGATCGGAACGATCAGGCGAGTATCTTCTGCGAGCGGAATGAATTTCGCGGGACTGACCTTGCCGTGTTCCTTGCTGTTCCACCGCAGCAGCGCCTCGAAGCTCACCACGCCTTCGGTGTCGGCATTGACCACCGGCTGGAAATTCAGCTCGAATTCGTTGAGGTCGAGCGTGCGGCGCAGCGAGAATTCAAGCTGACGGCGCTCCTCGGCGTGGGCATGGAGCGCAGGCTCGTAGGTAAAGTGCACGCCGCCGCCCTTGTCCTTGGAGCGGTAGAGCGCGAGGTCGGCGTTGCGCATCAGGGTTTCGACGGTCGAGCCGTCGCGCGGACCGACTGCCGAGCCGACGCTTGCGCCGACATAGAGCGTGTGGTGATCGACTTCGTAAGGTTGCGAGAGTCGCTCGATAACGCGCTCGGCGACCCGGTTCACGCGTTCCAGGTCGGCCGCATCGCGAATCACGATGGCGAACTCGTCGCCGCCGAGGCGACCGCACATCTCGTTCTCGGTCATCTGTTCGCGCAGGCGCTCGGACACCCGCGCAAGCAACTGGTCGCCAACCAGATGGCCCAGCGAATCGTTGACTGCCTTGAACCGGTCGAGGTCGATCATGAGGAAGGCGCAGCGTGACCGCCACTTTTCGGCATAGCCCAGCGCGTTGCCCAGTGCCTCGGTCAGCATCATGCGGTTGGGCAGCCCGGTCAGCGTGTCGTATCGCGCCATGTGCGCGATCTTGTCGGAGCTTTCGCGCGCTTCGGTGACATCGGAGCCGACGCCGCGGAACCCCGCGAAGCTTCCATGCTCGTCGAGCTTGGGCGTCCCGGAAAGTTCCCACCAGCGCGGCATGCTGTTGATCTGAACGCGCACCAGCAGGTTCGAGAAGCTTTCGCGGCGCTTGAAGCGTTCGGCGAGGTCATGCAGGCTCGAATGGAACTGTCCCGATTCCCACGCCGGGCCGGCAATCAGCTCGATGATCGATTTGCCTTCGCAATCCTTGGCGTTGACGCCGAGCGCATAGGCGAAGCGCGGGGAAACGGCGCGGACGCGGCGCGACGTATCGATTTGCCAGAGCCAATCGGCCTCGCCTTCCTCGAACTCGCGCAGCAGCAACGAGACGACCTCGTTGCGCTCGATCATGGCCGCTTCGGCGGACTTCGTCAGAATGAAGCGGCGCGCGTTCTGCACCGAGCCAACCAGCACGGTCAGGGTGAATGCGCCGGCAACGATCGCCATGTCGTAGGAACCGGTGTATATGAGCTGGGATACGGACGCACCGCCGATAACCAGCGCCAGAAGGATGACTGCCAGGGGAACCGCGGGAAGCATGATCGCGGTTGCCGTCATCAGCATGGCCAGCACCGTCCACAGCTTGAGCTGCACGGCGATGTCGCCGAATATTTGCCCCGCCGCGATCGGAATCACCCAGACCATGGCATTGGCGATGACGCTGACCGATTGCTTGTGAACTTCCTCGCTGGACATGCGGCGGCGGTCAGCGTCGATCAGCGACCGGTCTATCCGTGCGAGGTAATATAGCGACAGGCCGAGGAGGATGAGCCAGGCGACAATGCCGACCAACGGAATCGCGCCAAGCAGAAGAAAGGCGGCGGCCAGTCCGGCAATGCTCTGGACCGCGATCCGGGCATAGGTGCCTTGCGACAGGCTGGCATATTGCAGGCCGCGAATGCGCAGGTATTCGGCGTCCCGATCATCGGAAATGCCGAGCACTGCCAGAGTCGACAGCTCGGTGGGGATTGTCGCCTGATGTGCGGTTTGCGAATTCACACGCGCGCAATAACCCGCCGAAGGTTAGCGCCGGGTAAAACCCCCTAGCGATTACGCAAAAAAGTCCGCGGCCCTACTCGACGGTCACGCTTTTGGCGAGGTTGCGCGGCTGGTCGACATCGGTGCCCTTTACCAAGGCGACATGGTAAGCCAGCAGTTGCACCGGAACGGCATAGACCAGCGGTGCGATCAGCGGATGGACCTTGGGCATCTCGACCACCGCCATGCAATCCTCACCGGCTTCGGCGATGCCTTCCCAGTCTGAAATCAGCACCACCTTGCCGCCGCGCGCGGACACTTCCTGCATGTTGCTGACGGTCTTTTCGAACAGCGGGCCGGAGGGGGCGAGGACGATCACCGGAACGCCCTCGTCGATCAGTGCGATGGGGCCGTGCTTCATCTCGCCCGAAGCGTAGCCTTCGGCATGGATATAGCTGATTTCCTTTAGTTTTAACGCGCCCTCCAGCGCCAGCGGGTAATCCGGTCCGCGCCCGAGATAAAGCACGTCGCGCGCCGGGGCGATGTGGTGCGCCATGGCGGCGATCTCGTCGTCGTAGCCGAGCGCGGCGTTGAGCATGGCGGGCGCTTCGAGGAGGTGGCGCACGACCTCCGCTTCTTCCTCGCGGCTCATCCTTCCGCGCCGCACCGCCATGTTCGCCGCCAGCGCGGCAAGCACCGCAAGCTGGCAGGTGAAGGCCTTGGTCGAGGCGACGCCGATTTCCGGTCCGGCATGGGTCGGCAGCAGCAGGTCCGCCTCGCGCGCCATCGAGCTGGTCGGCACATTGACGACGACCGCGATGGTCTGGCCTTCGGCCTTGCAGTGGCGCAGCGCGGCGAGCGTGTCGGCGGTTTCGCCCGATTGCGAGATGAACAGGGCCAGCCCGCCCGGTTCGAGCACGGGCTCGCGATAGCGGAACTCGCTGGCGAAATCGATGTCGACGGGCACGCGGGCGAACTGTTCGAACCAGTATTTCGCCACCATTCCAGCGTAATAGCTGGTCCCGCAGGCGACGATGGTGATGCGGTTGATCTGCGAAAGGTCGAAATCGAATTGCGGCAGTGCAACCGACTGATCGACCTGGCGGATGTAGCTTTTCAGGGTCTGAGCCACCACGGTCGGCTGCTCGAAGATCTCTTTCTGCATGAAGTGCCGGTAGTTGCCCTTCTCGATCTCGGCGGCCGAGGCGCCCGAAGCGACCACCTCTCGCTCGACCGGCTTGTTCTGCGCATCGTAGATCTGCGCGCCCTCGCGGGTGACGACGACCCAGTCGCCTTCTTCGAGATAGCTGATCTTCTGGGTGAGCGGAGCCAGCGCCAGCGCGTCGGAACCCAGGAACATCTCGCCCTCGCCGTAGCCGAGCACCAGCGGCGAGCCGAGCCGCGCGCCGATCAGCAAGTCGGGGTGCGAGCGGAAAGCGATGGCAAGCGCGAAGGCGCCGCGCAACTCGGGCAGGGCGGCCTTGACGGCCTCTCCGGGCGACATGCCAGCCTCGATCCCTTCGGAGACGAGATGCGCGACGACCTCGCTGTCGGTCTCACTCTCGAATGTCCGGCCCCGCGCGATCAGCGCGTCGCGCAGTGCCTTGAAGTTCTCGATGATGCCGTTGTGGACCAGCGCGACTTCGCCGGTTGCATGGGGATGGGCATTGGCGGCGGTCGGCGCGCCGTGCGTGGCCCAGCGGGTGTGGGCAATCCCGGTCGTGCCCGGCGCGTCATCGCGCTGGAGTTCGAGCATGAGGTTCATGAGCTTGCCCGGCGCGCGGCGACGCACGAGCTGCCCCTCATGCACGGTGCAGACCCCGGCGCTGTCGTAGCCGCGGTATTCCATGCGCCTCAGGCCATCGACCAGACGGTCTGAAACTTCATCCTTTCCGACGATGCCGATGATGCCGCACATGAACGCTACTCTTTCACTAAAGGGTGTAGGGAACCCGGATGCCCGGCATCTTTGCCGGAAAATCCTTGGTATTTCGTGTAATCAGGATCGCGCCGTTCACCTGCGCCGTGGCGAGGATATAGGCGTCGAGCAGTTTGAGGCCGGATCGATTGCGGATATCCGCCGCAGCCGAGGCGATACGGGCGTCGAGTTCGACCACATCGAATGGCGCGATCAGGTCACGGACGATGTCCCGCTTTTCAAGCGGTTCTCCGGCGAGCACTTCGGTCCAGACGATACGGCTGATCCGATGGCGCGGATACCGTTCGATCTCCGCCTTCGCTTGTGGCTTCCTGTTGAGCCAGTCGATGACGACATTGGTATCGAAGAACGGATCGGACAATTGCTAGATGTCTTCGTACGGTCTGCGGTCTTCGCGGATTGCGCGCTGATACTCGACGCCATCGCCAATATCGGTCCGGTCGGCCCAGTATCCATAGCCACGTTCAATCCAGTCC
>JAGREJ010000225.1 GCA_020446595.1 Novosphingobium sp.
CATCTATTCTCTGGATGGAATGAATCGATCATGCAACAATTGCGCAAGCAACAGGAACCGCTGGGAGGTCTTTTCCCAACCCGGCAGGAGAGGAAACATGGCTTTTGGCGATTGTCCGGACGACGAGGCGCTCCGTTCGGCTTGGAAGCGGTTCTGCCGCAATCTCGAGGAAGCGGGCGAGCTTGCCTTCAAGGACCTCAATCCCGCCACCGGCCTTCACCGCGCGGACGGCTTGCGCTTCCTGACCCAGAATCTGGGCCAGGCCTTCGATCTCGCGCTTGAGACGAAGAACACGAAATATCCGGTGATCCACGCATTTTGCTCGCCGTTCCGCAAGCTGGGCGGCGACAATGCCGACTACACCTATCAGCAGGCCTGGATCGACGGCGATTCGGTCTACCGCATTTCCGGCAACCGCGGCACGGCGCGTTTCTTCAACATCGCCGTGCAGGGGGCGAGGCCGGAGCCCCAGCCGGGCAGGCGCCTGCTTCACGAACCCTTTGGCGACAGGCCCGAGACCAACATGTTCGGGCATGACATGGAAGTGGCGTGGGACGGGAGTTTCGAAGTCTATATCGGCGGGGAGGAACGCGGTCCGAACTGGCTCCCGACCACGCCGGGAACCCGCAAGCTGTTCATCCGTCAGGGCTTCGACGACTGGTCGGAACTGCCCGCGCGCATGCGTATCGAACGTATCGGCATGAGCGAGCCGAGACCGATGCCGACGCCGGCTGAAATGATCGAGGCGATGGACTGGGCCGGTGACTTCGTCAGCGGTGTCGCCAACGACTGGCCGGACTGGGCGTGGGATCATTCGGAGGACACCAATCCTGACCTGCTCAATCGTTTCCCCGGCGAGCGGCGCCCATACGACGATCCCGTCTACAACGCGGCGCTGGACAAGGTGCGGGGCCGGGCGATCACCAGCATGTGCTGGAAACTGGAACCGGACGAGGCGCTGATTATCGAGTGGGAAGCCAACGACCACTTCTGGATGATGACCAACATGGGTCAGTTCATGAACAGTATGGACTACCTATACCGGCAGGTCAGCTATTCGCCGGCGCGCACCAGGATCGACAGCGACGGCAGGATCCGCATGGTCATGGCCCACCGCGATCCCGGCTATCACAACTGGATCGATACCTGCGGGTTCGAGCGCGGGCACATCTGCGCGCGCAACAATTTCACCAGTGAGGGCACCGAATTCCGCACCGAGCTGGTGAAGCACGATGCGCTGGCCGAACACCTGCCGTCAGACAGCGCCACGGTGACGCCCGAGGAGCGCGCCGGACAGCTGCGCGAGCGGTTCCATTCGATCCTGCGTCGCTACCTGCTCTAGGCAGGCGGGGCGACTGGGATCAGGCCGCGTTCTGCGCCGCGTCGCTCGCCAGGCGATCGACCCGTTCGTTTTCCGGGTGGCCGTTGTGGCCTTTCACCCATTGCCAGTCGATTTCGTGGCGCTGGGCGACTTCGATCAGGTCGTGCCACAGTTCCGCATTGCGGACCGGCTGCTTGCTGGCATTGACCCAGCCGTTGCGCTTCCAGCCGTCCACCCATTTGGTGATGCCGTCGATAACGTAGCGGCTGTCGGTATAGAGCGTGACTTCGCATGGCTCGATCAGGGCCCCAAGGCCGCGGATCGCCGCCGTCAGCTCCATGCGGTTGTTCGTCGTGGACGGGTCGGAGCCGGAGATTTCCTTCTCATGCTTGCCCATGCGCAGGATCGCGCCCCATCCGCCCGGACCGGGATTGCCCTTGCAGGCGCCATCGGTGAATATCTCTACTTTTTTCAACGGCCTGTCACGAATTGTCATCATGGTTGAAGCAGACAGCGTTCACCGGATCGGAATAGAATTCAAGCCTGCGTGCAAATGCCATGGGGTCCTTTCGGGTCACCATCGCATCGGCAGGCGTATTCATCCAATCATAGGCGCGCGTCATCAAGAAGCGCATTGATGCGCCTCGTCCCAAAATGGGAAGCGCGGCACGCTCCTTCTCGGAAAGCGGCCGCAGGTCCTCGTATCCGCTCAGCAGAGCTCGGGACAGGGCCGGGTCGAAGCTTGCGCCGTCACTGCTGAAGCACCAGGCCGCATGAGTCACGGCGACGTCGTACGCGGTAATGTCGGTGCAGGCGAAGTAGAAGTCGATCAGCCCGGAGACCTTGTCTCCCAGCATCAGCACATTGTCCGGGAACAGGTCGGCATGGATGACCGATCGCGGCAGATCCGCCGGCCAATGCTCTTCCAGAAATGCGAGTTCGCGCTCCACAAATCCGGCGAGGCCGGGGTCGATCGCTGCAAGCCCGTCGGCTCCGCATTCATCAGCCAACGCGCGCCAGCCGGACAGGCCGAGTCCGTTGGCGCGACTTTCCCCAAACCCGGCTGCAGCCCGGTGGATTTGTGCGAGCGCACTGCCCACCGCATGCACCTGGGCCGGAGTGGGATGGGTGACGGATATGCCCGGCAGGAATTCGATCAGGGCCAGCGCCTTGTTCTCGTGAAAGCGGAACGGCTTGTTGTCCCTGTCGTGGATCGTACGCGGCACCGGGCAGCCGTTCTCCGCGAGGTAGTCCAGCAGGCCGAGGAAGAACGGCAGGTCGGACAGATCGGTGCGCTGCTCGTACATGGTGAGGATGAAAAGCGTGACCTCGCCGTCGGGGCTCTCTGTCTCGATCAGCCAGTTGCTGTTGGACACCCCCTCGGCGATGCCCTTGGCGGAAATGAGCGTTCCGACGTCGAATTCGGCGATGATTTCGGCGAGAGTCTCGGCTCCGAGCTGGGTATAGACTGCCATAGGCGCTAGTCCTGCCCTGTAAGCTGCCGGGGCAGTTTGAAGGACATGCGCTCCTTGGCGGTGACCAGCTCCTCGACGGTAACGCTCCGCATTTCGCCCAGCCGCTCGATCACTTCGCTCACCAATGCCTCCGGAGCGGAGGCGCCGGCGGTGAGCCCGAGGATCTCAACGCCATCGAGCCAGGCGGGTTCGATATCGGTTGCGCGCTGGATGAGGTGGGATACCGTGCCGCATCGCTCCGCGACTTCGGCCAGACGGCGCGAATTGGAACTGTTGGGGGCACCGATCACGAGCACCAACTGGCACTGTGGGGCGATGGCCTTGACCGCAGCCTGGCGGTTGGAGGTCGCATAGCAGATATCGTCTGCCTTCGGCGCGACCACGCCCGGATACCGCTTCGTGATTTCGGCAATGATTTCCGCCGTGTCGTCGACGGACAGGGTCGTCTGCGTGAGGTAGGCGAGCGACGCGTCGGCCGGAAAATCCAGCGCGGCGACATCCTCGACCGTTTCGACCAGCGTCATGGTCCCCTCCGGAACCTGACCGAGCGTACCGATCACTTCCGGGTGACCGCGATGGCCGATGAAGAGGATATGCCGTCCCGCGTCGAGCTGCCGGTCCGCCTGGCGGTGGACCTTGCTGACCAGCGGGCAGGTGGCGTCGAGCCAGTCCAGCCCGCGCTCGGTGGCCTCGGCGGGCACGGACTTGGGCACGCCGTGGGCGCTGAAGATCACGGGCATGCCGTCCGGCACCTCGTCGAGTTCCTCGACGAATACCGCCCCCTTCGCCTTGAGCCCGTCCACGACGAAGCGGTTATGGACGATTTCGTGGCGTACATAGACAGGCGCGCCGTAACGTTCGAGCGCGCGTTCGACGATCTCGATCGCGCGTTCCACGCCCGCGCAGAAGCCGCGCGGGGCAGCGATCAGCACGCGCAGCGGCGGCTTGTCGGCGGATAATGACGCGTTCATGCAGCCGCCTCTAGCGTTTTCGTCACCCACTCGCTAGGGCAACCGCAATTCACATCGAGGACGCCACGATGACACTCCGTTCCCGCCTTACCCTGACCGCGCTGATCGCAGCCACGGCCCTTGGCGGGCTGTCGGGGTGCAAAACGAGCGGAGAACTGGTGGTTGATGAGAGCGTCGGCGTTACCGCCGTTCGTTCGCGCTGTCCGGCAGTGGGCGTGCCGAACTTTACCGGCGATGTCACTCTTTTCGGCAGAGCGGGGCAAAAGACCGCCGACAACATCGATGTGGTCGCGGCGCTCACAAACCTGCGCTCGCAATGTTCGGAAACGTCCGAACAAGTTGTGTCGAGCGTGACGTTCGACGTCCTGGCCAAGCGTTCCGACACGCGAGGAGCGAGGCAGGTGACACTGCCCTATTTCGTGACCGTGCTGCGCGGCGGTGAATCGGTGGTCAGCAAGCGTGTCGGACAGGTCACGGTGGCCTTTGCGGACGGGCAGGAACGCGCTTCGGCTTCGGGTAGCGGCGCTGCCTATGTCGATGCCGCTGAGGCCACGCTGCCGCAGGAAATCCGCGAAAAGATCACGCGCAAGCGCCGCGCTGGCGATGCCGATGCCGCGGTCGATCCGCTCACCGATCCCGAAGTGAAAGCGGCGCTTGCCCGCGCCGAGTTCGAGGTTCTGGTCGGCTTCCAGCTCAATCAGGACCAGCTCGCCTACAACGCGACGCGCTAGGGCCAATCGACATTCAGCCCTAGTCCGCGTAACGCCTCAGCAGCGCCTCCCGCGCCGCAATCGCGATCGTCTTGCGGTCGGCAAGGTGCTCGTCCGCCAGTGCCGGAAGCAGGTGAACGGTCAGGCGCACCCTCCGCCAGCGCGAGGCGATCCTGAGGTAGGAGTGGCCGCCATGTTCGTCGCCGACCCAGGCGATCCGGGGAGCGAGCGGCCCATAGTCCAGCAGGACCGGATGAACCGCTATGCCCGGCGGCACCGGCGTGAGCGCGGACAGCAGCGATGACTTGAACGGAAGGATCGTGGTTCCGTCGCCGGTGCCGCCCTCCGCGAATATGGTCAGCGCCCCGTTTTCGCCGATGGCTTCGCGCACCTGTTCGACCTGCATGGCGACGCTGGCCCGGTCGTGCCGGGCGACAAATACGGTGTCGTTAAGTCGGCACAGCCAGTGCAGCCAGCCATGTGCGACAAGTCCGTCGTTGGCGATGAACGCCGTGCCGGTGACAGCACCGAGCGCCGGAATGTCGAGCCAGCTTACATGGTTGGAGATCAGGAACACGCCGCGCCGCAGGTGGGTTCCGCGCACTGCGACAGACAATCCGAGGATGCGATTGACGCCGGCCAGAAACAGTCGTGGCACCGGATTGTTGGACGTGAAAGGCCGACAAAGACCATAGAGCGGCAATGCAAGCAGCAGCCACAGCACCAGCGCCAGACTACGCGCCACTATCAATGTCCAGCCGTCGAGGCCCGGACTGACGCGCGCGGAGGCCTGCGCCGCGTTCACTCCGCCGGGTCGCTGCCTTCCCGGCCCAGCCTGACGCCGAACAGTTCCATGCGGTGATCGACGAGCCTGAAACCGAGCCGTTCGGCGATCTGGCGTTGCAGGGCTTCCAGTTCGGGATCGACAAATTCGATGACCCTGCCGGTCTCGACATCGATCATATGGTCATGATGGGCCTCGGGGGCAGCCTCGTAGCGCGCGCGGCCATCGCCGAAGTCGTGTCGGTCGAGAATGCCGGCCTCCTCGAACAAGCGAACGGTCCGGTAGACCGTGGCGATCGAGATGCCCGAATCGAACTTGCTGGCGCGCTGGTGCAATTCCTCGACGTCGGGATGATCGTCGCTTTCGGACAACACGCGCGCGATAATTCTGCGCTGTTCGGTGATACGCAGGCCGCGTTCGGCGCAGAGGGCTTCGATGTCGATCGGCTGGTGCAAGGGCGACCTGCTGGCTGAGTGGGCTTCACCGCCCACTCTAGGCCCCGAGGCCGCGCTTCACAAGCGCGATGGCGCGGCCTCGCGCCCGTGTATTGCTGAAAGTGTCAGACTTTCGGCTTGGGCTTGCGGCCGCGCTTGATGCCCGGCTTGCGACCCAGACCGATCTTCTTGGCCAGTTCGCGGCGCTTTTCCGCGTAATTGGGCGCAACCATCGGATAGTCTGAAGGCAGATTCCAACGCTGGCGATATTCGTCGGGCGTCATGCCGTAATGCGTCATCAGGTGGCGCTTGAGCATTTTCAGGCGCTTGCCGTCCTCGAGACAGACGATGTAGTCGGGCTTTACCGAGGCGCGGATCGAAACCGGCGGCTCCGGGCGGGTCTCGACCGGAACGGGCGCCTGGCCCAGTCCGGCAAGCGCGCCGTATACGCTGGTGATGAGCGAGGGCAGTTCCTCACCGCTGACATTGTTGTTGCTCACGTGCGCCGCGACGATGTCGGAGGTCAGCGTGATCAATGTTTCGGCCATGTCGATGGTATCGTTTTCCATTTTGTCCTCTGGGTGCGACCCCTGTTGATTTGGCTTTCCGGCCCCCGGATGGCGCGAGGCCCTAGGAGATCGTGACTTTCAACACAAGAGCGATTTCAACCTTCCTGTCTATATCGATAACGCGAAAGTAACTGCGTCGATCCGTTCGCCCGAAGTCGTGCGGTAATAGTTTGGTCTTTCACCAACCGGTTGGAAGCCAATTTTGCGATAAAGACGCTCTGCTGGGTTGCCGCGTCGCATTTCCAGAAAAATACGGCTTTCGCCTTTCGCACGCGCGCAATGCAGCAGATTTTCGACCAGCAGTGCCCCAAGGCCACGTCGTCGGAACTGCGGATCGACGGCGAGCAGCAGCAGTTCGGTCTCGCCCGCGACCGAACGGGAAAGAGTGAATCCGGCGGCCTGTTCGCCCGATGCGACAGGTTTGCCCTCGGGCGAGACAAGGAAATAGTCGCAATATCCGGTGAGGAGCGAATCCTCGACCTGGCGGCGTGTCCAGGCTTCGCCCCAGGTCGGTTCGAACGCGGCGGTCATGACGGCCATGAGCCGGGTCATGTCATCTTGTCCGGCGGCCTTCATCGTGCCGCTCCCGGCAAGCGCGCATCGGGGCCACGCCCGTAGATCGGATCGAGCCGACTGCACAGCGCGGCCTCGGGCAAAAGCGGGAAAGCCCGCGCGTCGGGCAGGAGCGGGATAGCCGTGCCGGCACCGCGAGCGGCGACCAGCGCCTCGGCCTGGTTGCCCACCACCACCTGCTCCGCGGTGCGCGCCGTGGCTTCGTCTGGCGAAAGCGATGCAAGCGTGCCTGCCGAGCGGCCATCGGCCGCGAACCTTTCGACGAACCATTCGCCGTGTCCGCCGGTCATCGCCACTGCGACCGGCACCTCTCCGGCATGTGCGCGAGCCATGGCGGCGATGAGGGCAAGCGTCGGATAGCCCTTGGTCTCGCTGCTCCAGGCGAGGGCGAGCGCCCGCGCAGCGGCGATTGCCACCCGCACGCCGGTAAAACTGCCCGGCCCGAGTCCGGCTACGACGCGTTCGGCGCGGCCTCTTTCCGGCAGTTCGGCGATCATGGGAATGAGCCGTTCGGCATGCCCGCGTCCCAGGATTTCGTGGCGGCTATCGACAACGTCGCGCCCCTCGAACAAGGCGACGGAGCAGGCCTCGGTCGAGCAGTCGAGAACCAGCGTGCGCACTGCAAGCAATGAAGCCCGCGCTAGGCGGCGCGAACTTCGCTGACTTCGGGAACGTAGTGCTTGAGCAGGCTCTCGATGCCCTGCTTGAGAGTCGCGGTCGAGGAGGGGCAGCCCGCGCAGGCGCCTTGCATCGTCAGGTAGACGACGCCTTC
>JAGREJ010000226.1 GCA_020446595.1 Novosphingobium sp.
CCAGGCGAGCGAATGGCGTGCGCCGTCGATGCGGGCGCGGCCCTGCGCATCGAGCCAGTCGGGCGGATCGGAGAGCACGGCCTCCAGCCGCAGCCCAAGCTGGATCAGCGGGCGACGCAAGGCCGCCAGCGCCGCCTGCGCTTGCCCGGCAAGTTCGATGAACGGTCCGTCAAGGCCCGCCGCCTCCGTCTCAAGCCCGTAGCCTGCGTCGGCGCTCCCGCTCTCGTCGCGCGCATAGACGAGGCTGCGCACGCCCACGAGCAGCTCTTCGATTGGCCCCGATGGCTGGTTCTCGACAAGCCGCTGCATCCAGCCTTCGCCGGGAAGGGCCTCCGCCGCCTCGCAGGCCGAGGCGATGGCGAGCCCGCCTGCCTCGTCATAGCTCGCCACATCCGCAAGCCTCGCCGCAAGCCCGCGTCGGCGTCCGCGCGCATTGCGCTCCGGGCCGATCACCCAGCGTCGCAATTCGATGGTCTCCATGCCGCTGAGGCGGGCCGCGAAGGTCGAATCGGCGGCGGCGAAGATGTGATGGCCCTCGTCGAACACGATGCGAGTGGGGCGTTGCGCCGCATCGCGCCCGCGCGCGGCATTGACCATGACGAGCGCATGATTGCCGATCACCAGATCGGCATTGGCGCTGGCGCGGCTGGCGCGCTCGATGAAGCATTTGCGGTAATGCGGGCAGCCGCCATAGACGCATTCGCCGCGCTGATCGGTCAGCGAAGTCACTGCGCGGCGGCGGAACAGGGTGCCGAGCCAGCCAGGCAGATCTCCGCCGATCATGTCGCCGTCGCTGCTGAAGGCGGCCCAACGCGCGACCAGTTGAGCCAGGACCGCCGCTCGGCCCGCAAAGCCACCTTGCAGCGCGTCTTCGAGATTGAGCAGGCACAGGTAGTTCTCGCGGCCCTTGCGCACCACCACGGGCCGCGAACCATCCTCGCGTCGTTCGGGCCAGGCGCGGCGGCTTTCGGCGCGAAGCTGGCGTTGCAACGCCTTGGTGAAGGTCGAGACCCAGACAGTCCCGCCCGCCTGTTCTGCCCACAGCGAGGCGGGAGCGAGATAGCCCAGTGTCTTGCCGATGCCGGTTCCCGCCTGCGCAAGAACGACGTGTGGATTGCCCGCCTTTTCGCGCGGGGCGAAAGATCGCGCCGTGGCGCGGGCGAAATCCTGTTGGCCTTCGCGCCGTTCCGCATCGGCTCCGGTCAGCGAGGCAAGCCGGGCGAGCACTGCATCGTCGTCGAGCACGACCTGTCGGGGTTGGGCAACCTCTGGCTCCTCCTCCCATTCGGGCAGCCGGGCGAACAGCCAGCGTTCGGCCCGTTCGGGCCTTGCGACATGGGCGGAAAGCGGCGCGGCCCATGGCCAGCGCAATCTGGCAAGCGATTGCAGCGCCGACCATGCGCCTTCGCGCTCCGGCCAGTCACTCGCCTCGCAGGCGCCGAGCAGCACGCCCGCCGCCCTTTGCAGGAAGGCAGGCACCGCATCGTCACTCTGCGGCTCGTCAAGGCCAAGCGCGTGCGCCAGCCCCTTGGGTGTGGGCACCACGAAACGCGCGGGATGGACGAAGGCATACAGTTCAAGCAGGTCGAGGCCCGAAAGATCAGGATAGCCGAGCCTGCTGGCGACCAGCGGAGCATTGAGCAGCAGGTGAGGGGAGTCCGAGGCGGCCATGACGGCCTCGCCCTTGGTCACCGTGCCTGCATGACCGTCCGCCCCGCACGCCCAGCAACCGGCATGGCTGGCGTGGAGTGCGGGAAGGGCAAGCGTTTCGGCCACCTTCGAGGCATAGAACGAATTGCGAACGGCGAGCAAGGCGCCTTGCGGGATTTCCGCAGGAATGCGAAGTCCTTGCCGGTCAGGGGAAAGGGCGTGCCATGTTCATCCGCATGATGTTTTCGGTGCTTGCGCTGATACTGCTGGCCGGAGCGTCTTCCGGCCCGATCCCGCGCGAATCCCGTAATGTGGTGATCGAGGGCAAGGTGGAACGATGGCGGCTTGTCTGGGAAAGCGCGCCCAAGCCGATCTGCGGCCCCGAAGATCCCGAAATGGCGATGACCTGCCCTTGTTCCGGCTTTGCCTATGGCGAAATGGGCGATCTGACCCTGACGAGGGAGCGCGGCGGCAAGGTGATAGACAGGCTGGCGCTCGGTCCCTTCTTCGAAGACCTGCCTGCCAGCGACTCGGAAGGTCTCGCCGCGATGCAGTGGCGGCCCTTCGAGCTTGCCGACGTCGAAGGCGACCTGCCCGCGGCGAAGTTGCTGTCGAAAATCAGGGCGAGGCCGGGGCCGCGAGTGATGCAGCTTGGCGACTATGACCATGACGGCGTGGCGAGCGAGTTTCTTGTGCAGATCAGCGCCGGTCCTTGCGGCCACACGGCCTATGTCGCGTTCGGCGTAAGCCGCGACCGATCGAAACTTCATGCGCTTGGCACCGCGCGCGATCCCGATGCGGCGCTGGTCATGGCAGGATCCGCCTGGCAGGCACTGCTCGAATCGCGCGGCGAGACGCGGGTCACCGTCTGGCCTTGCGGCGATCACGGGGCGGAAGAGCGCGGCGAAATGGTACTCTTGGCGCAGGAGGGAACGATAAGGGCAGAGCGCCGACGATATTCGTGCCCGGACGATGGTACGGTCGAAGTATTGCTGGAAGCCGAGGAGTTGTAGTGCAGGCCGGTTCCGGCCTGGTGGCGAACTGCTCCGCCGCGCTGTCCTACACCCGGTGTTCGGACTAGGCGGCGCCAATGTTTCCGATGCAGCAAGTCTCCAGCGAATCGCCATCCGGTCACCATCTGCGAAGGGCTTGCTTCCCGTTTCGCCGCGATGTGTCACTTTCGGTTGGCAAGCTATTGGGCGGAAAAGGGAATAATGGCGGACACAGCAGCGTTACACCTGTCACCTGTGTCACCCTCGCCGATGGTGGCCCCCTCATGTGCGCTTGCGGAAAAGTGCGAGTTCCGCGAAAGGCGGCATCATGATCGAAACACTGTCAGTCGATGCCGAACTTATAGCCGCCGCGCAGACCTCCAAGGCCTGGCCCTTCGAGGAAGCGCGCAAGCTCCTGAAGCGCTTTCCGCAAGGTAAGCCGAGTGGCGAGCCGGTCTTGTTCGAAACCGGCTACGGCCCTTCGGGCCTGCCGCATATCGGCACTTTCCAGGAAGTGCTGCGCACCACGCTGGTACGCCGCGCCTACGAGGTGTTGACCGGCGGCGCGCCGACGCGGCTGGTGGCCTTTTCCGACGATATGGACGGGCTGCGCAAGGTGCCCGACAATGTGCCCAATGCAGCGATGCTGGCCGAGCACCTCGGCAAGCCGCTGACCCGTATTCCCGATCCCTTCGGCACCCACGAAAGCTTCGCACACCACAACAATGCGATGCTGCGTGATTTTCTTGACCGGTTCGGCTTCGACTACGAGTTCGCTTCGGCGAGCGAGCGTTACAATTCCGGCGCATTCGACGATGCCCTGCGCGGGGTGCTGCGCAACAACCAGGCGATCCTCGATGTCATGCTGCCGACCCTGCGCGAAGAGCGTCGCAAGACCTATTCGCCGGTGCTGCCGGTTTCGCCCACGAGCGGCGAGGTGCTTCAGGTTCCGGTCGAGGTGCTCGATCCCGAGAGCGGCATGGTCCGCTTCGAGGATCAGGGGCAGATGGTCGAACAATGCGTGTTCGGCGGCAATGCCAAGCTGCAATGGAAGGTCGACTGGGCGATGCGCTGGGTCGATCTGGGCGTCGATTACGAGATGTGCGGCAAGGATCTGACTGACAGCGTCACCCAGTCAGGCAAAATTGCGAAGATTCTCGGCGGCAGGCGGCCCGAGGGCCTGATCTACGAGCTGTTCCTCGACGAGAACGGCGAGAAGATTTCCAAGTCGAAGGGCAATGGCCTCACCATCGAGCAATGGCTGACCTATGGGACCGAGGAGAGCCTTGGCTTCTACCTGTTCCGCGAACCCAAGAGCGCCAAGCAGTTACATATTGGCGTGATCCCGCGCGCGGTCGATGAATACTGGCAGTTTCGCGGCAATCTTGCGGCGCAGGAACTCGACAAGAAGCTCGGCAATCCAGTGTGGCACTTGCTGCGGGCCGCCGGTGAAAGCAGTGGGGCAGGGGACACGCTGGCGGTTACCTATGGTCTGCTGCTGAACCTTGTCGGTGTGCTCGGGGCAAACGCCACCGAGGAGCAGGTCTGGACCTATCTCGGCAATTATATCGGCGATCTCGATCCGGCACATCACCCGGAACTGGCCAAGCTCGTCGACTGTGCACTGGCCTACAACCGTGATTACATCGCGCCGACGCTCGCTCGTCGGGCGCCCGAGGCAAGCGAAGCCGCTGCGTTGGCCGCGCTCGACGAGGAATTGGCTGCGACTTCGGACGATGCCACAGCGGAAGAACTCCAGACCATGATCTACGAGATTGGCAAGGATCCGCACTACGGGTTCGAAAGCCTGCGCGACTGGTTCAAAGCGCTCTACGAGACGCTGCTCGGATCCTCGCAGGGGCCGCGCATGGGCAGCTTCATCGCGCTTTATGGCATCGAACCCACTCGCAAACTCATCGCCGAGGCTCTCGATGCGCAAGAATCCGCGGACGCCTGAACAACTCGCCAGCGACCTGCTGGGTCGCATCTTCGAGGAGCTGGACGACGAGGAACAGCGCGTCCTGGAACGCATTTCGGCGGGCGTGGTTACCGG